>CAYRVY010000290.1:0-3539 GCA_964427695.1 uncultured Flavobacteriaceae bacterium | reverse complement strand
TATGGATATTCAAAAACAAAAGAAATAATAACAACCCTCTATAATAGTGCTGAAATTCTTGAATATCAAAAAATAAATACTTCTAAAATTGGAGCTATTGATGAAGCTTTTGTGCACTTAAAGCATACTTATAGAAAACTCATAGCGTATCATTGCAAAATCACTTATAGAGAGGGGAAAACAAAAATATATATTGTTAGAGTTTTTGACACACGACAAGAGCCTAGTAAAAATAAATAAAGACAATTCATAAAATATTACCTTGTAATAATACGTTTAAAAGGTAAGCTTATTGGGTAATTGGAGAAGTTAATTTTTGTATATTGTAATATGGAAATTATAAATTATACAGAGTTGCGCTCAAATTTAACACATTGGTTAAACAAAGTAATTAATGATATGAGCGAGTTAGTTATAAAAAGAAAAGGTCAAAAAGATGTTGTACTTATATCGTTAGACGAATACAACTCATTAAAGGAAACCACCTATTTATTATCTGGCAAAAACAGAGATGTCTTACTTCAGTCTATAAACCAGTTAGAGCAAGATAACATTGTTGTAAAAGAGCTTTTATAGCATGCGTTTAATTAGGTCTTTATTTAACAGTTTTGCAAGATTATTTGTATTGGCAAAAAAATAGATAAAAAAAGGTATAACGAATTAACGATCTTATAAAAAACTGTCTACGCACTCCTTTTGATTGTATAGGAAAACCAGAATCGTTAAAAGGGTATTGGTCAAGACGAATAGATTTTGAACATAGATTGGTTTATAAGTATCAAGAAATAAACTATATATTGTGACTTGTTTGTAGATACCATTACAAATAAAAATTTATTTCCTCCCAAAATCGGCAGGAATTTCTCCCCAAGCTTTGGTTTCCCATTTCACTATTGTTGTGGAAAATGTATTCTCTTTAAGCCATATTAAAGCTCTCTCAACCAAATCAAAAACAGGTTTATTCTTGTCGTTACGCTCTAACTTTGTATTGCATATTTTTTTTCTTATCCAGCTTATTGCAGTTTTAGAATCTGTATATATAATGAGATTACTATTTTTATTTTTCAATACAGCAAGACCATGAACTAAAGCCAAAAACTCACCAATATTATTAGTCCCTTCTAAAAAAGGGCCTTGTTTAAATAGCTCTTTTTTTGTTTTAGTATCAACACCACGATACTCCATTTTGCCAGGATTACCACTCGATGCTGCATCAACTGAAATAGAATTATAATTAGGTTGTCCAATTTTATCAAGTTGAGCTTTGCTTAATTCGCTTTTAAATTTACTGGTTTTGCCTACATAATCTTTGTAGTTTCCTTTTAGTGCTTTTTTAGCAGCATTAAAAGTTAAAAACGATTTGTATTGCGCGCCTTGAAAGTCTTTTGTTTGTGCTTTACAATCTTCCCAGGACTCAAAAACGCCTGTGTGATGACCTTTCCAGACCGTGTAATATTTCTTTTTATTTTTTGACATCTTATGTTTCCGTGAATCCCGATAACTATCGGGAGGAAATCTTTTTTTTTTAAACTAAATATAATTAAGGAAACAACAACCCTTCAACTACTCTTGGAAAGTGTTTCATTTCTAATTTATGAATTTTTTCAGCAATATTAGCAGCAGTATCAGTTTTAATCACTTCACATTTTGCCTGAAAGATTATTGCGCCTTCGTCATAATTCTCATTTACATAGTGAATAGTAATACCTGTTTCTCTTTCTCTATTGTTTACAACGGATTCATGTATATGCCTTCCGTACATTCCTTTCCCTCCATATTTTGGCAATAAAGCAGGATGAATATTAATTATCATATTAGGGAATTCATTCAAAATAAATTCAGGAAATTTCCATAAAAAGCCAGCGAGAACAATTAAATCCGGTTGAGATGTTTTTAAAATATTGAGGACATCATCAGTTTTAGCAAGTGATATTTTGTTAAAAACCAGTGTGCTAACATTAAGTTTTTTGCATCGCTCTAAAACTCTTGCACGTGGATTGTTTGTTAACACTTGAACAACGTCTGTATTGCCTCTCCTACGAAAATAGGTAATTAAATTTTCAGCATTAGTTCCAGAACCGGAAGCAAAAATCACAATACGCTTCATTTACAGATATTAATATTAAATTGTTCAAACAAAAAAAAGAATTATTATTAACAATTAGAAGGTAAATTAATATTACTTTACTTTATGTTATTAAATAATAAGCACATTTTTTTAGTAAAGTGGAGTTTTAAAATAAAGTTTTTTATTTTTGCCATCTAATTAAAACTTAAAATTAAAAAGATTATGTCAGACATTACATCAAGAGTAAAAGCTATTATAGTAGATAAGTTAGGTGTTGATGAAAATGAAGTAGTAACTGAAGCTAGCTTCACTAACGACTTGGGAGCAGACTCATTGGACACTGTTGAATTGATTATGGAATTTGAAAAAGAATTTGATATTCAAATCCCAGACGACCAAGCTGAAAATATTGGAACAGTAGGTCAAGCGATATCTTATATCGAAGACGCAAAATAAGCAATCTTTTTTATGGAGTTAAAGCGAGTCGTAGTTACAGGGTTAGGTGCGCTTACGCCAATAGGAAATACCAAAGACGAATTTTGGGACAATCTTATTAATGGTAAAAGTGGTGCTGCGCCTATAACACATTTTGATACTGAAAAGTTCAAAACAAAATTCGCTTGTGAAGTAAAAAACTTTAACGTTACCGATTTTATTAATAGAAAAGAGGCTCGTAAAATGGATAAGTTTGCACAATATGCTATGGTAGCTTCAGATGAAGCCATTGTAGATGCTAAATTAAACCTAAACGAGATAAATAAATTAAGAGTTGGTGTTATTTGGGGAGCAGGAATTGGTGGATTAGAAACTTTCCAGACCGAAGTTTTAAACTTTGCTCAAGGTAACGGAACACCTAGATTTAATCCTTTCTTTATTCCTAAAATGATTGCAGATATTGCACCAGCAAATATCTCTATAAAGTATGGCTTTATGGGACCAAATTACACCACAGTTTCAGCATGCGCCTCTGCGGCTAACGCAATGTTTGATGCCTTAAACTATATACGTTTAGGATATTGCGACGTTGTAGTTACAGGAGGAAGCGAAGCAGCAGTTACAATTGCTGGAATGGGAGGATTTAATGCTATGCATGCATTATCAACCAGAAATGAAAGCCCGGAAACAGCATCTCGACCATTTGATGCTACTAGAGATGGTTTTGTTCTCGGAGAAGGAGCAGGAGCATTAATATTAGAAGAATATGAATACGCCAAGGCGAGAGGTGCAAAAATATATGCAGAGCTTGTAGGAGGAGGATTATCATCTGACGCTTATCATATGACAGCTCCTCATCCTGAAGGTATTGGCGTGAAAGTGGTAATGCATAATTGTTTAGAAAATGCAGGACTCAAACCAGAAGACGTTGATACCATTAACACTCATGGAACAGCTACACCTTTAGGAGATGTTGCTGAGTTAAAAGCAATATCTGAAGTGTTTGGCAGTCATGCAAAAAACATAAATATTAATT
>CAYRVY010000289.1:0-3548 GCA_964427695.1 uncultured Flavobacteriaceae bacterium | reverse complement strand
AATGGATGGAATCAAATTTATAACATAAAAATTAATCATAAGAGGAAATTTGTGATGCTTGAATAAGCCTGTTTTTCAGCAAACCCTAATTATATTAAACATTTAATAGAAAGAACAAAAGAGCAGAGTAAGGTTATAATGAATCAAAATAGTAGAAGTTTTCATAGAGGTGGAAAGCATGGTGTAATTTCAAGTGCTGTTGGTATTGGTTATACTTATAATTAAGTAAGTTGAGTTTAGCCTTTTTATAGATTTTAGTCGTGCTTTAATAAAAGAGTATAAGCTCTAATTAATCTTTATATTTCAAAATAAACCAAATAAGTTTGAGCATATATTTGAGCTGCTAAAATATTGCGATGTTCAATCCTTTTATTCATAGGCTTTTCAACGAATTTAAGGTGGTCCTTTACAGACTTCCTTTAATTCTAAAAGCACAAAACCTTCCACCAAAAAGGATGAAGGTTCTACCTATAGCGGGAACTGAAATAATGTCGAACCTATTCATAACAGAATTAGAGAATTTTTATGAAATAAATAATATGTGATTTGTCTAATCATATAGACATAAGTTCACTTCTCAATTCACTTATCCTATCAAATCCTACTGTTTTTCTTATCATTTATAAGGGCAACAACTTTAGTTTGTATTTTTTGTTATATAGGTATCATAAATACCTGTATTGATAAAAAAATAAACTCATACATTGAAATAGTTTATAATTTATTGTATATTGGTAGCATGAATACCGATAAAAGAACAAAAATAAACCGACTATTAGAATCGCAGCCAAAGGGCACTGTGTTTCTCGCATCTTGGCTTTCCGAGCAAGGATATAGCTTGGATTTACTTAAAAGCTACAGGAGAACCAATTGGCTTCAATCTATAGGCGCTGGAGCAATGATACGCAAAAACAATCCCGTGACCTATGAGGGAGCGCTCTACACTCTTCAAAAACAATCTAAGCTAAGCGTACATATAGGTGGTAAGACCGCCCTATCACATTTAGGCAAATCACATTACCTAGATTTATCAAACGTAAAAGTTACCTTGTTTGGTTATCAGGGGGAAACATTACCAACATGGTTCAAAAATTATAAGTGGAACGTAAAACTTGATTATCATGCTTCATCATTTCTTCCAGCTAATCTTGGACTTGTTGATGTTGAATTTAAAACATTCTTTGTACAAACATCCGGGGCGGCCAGAGCCATAATGGAATGCTTATATCTTGCGCCTAAGAAACAACAGCTATTTGAATGCTACGAACTCATGGAAGGTCTAAATAATCTACGCCCTAACCTAGTTCAAAAACTTTTAGAAGAATGCACTTCTATAAAAGTAAAGCGCTTATTTCTTTATTTAGCTGATAAAATAAATCATAAATGGATGGAATATATAAATTTAGAAAATATAGATTTGGGTAGCGGTAAGCGCAGTATAGTAAAAAACGGCGTTTATGCTCCTAAATATCAAATAACCGTACCCAAAGAATTGGAGAACCATGAAAAAACAGAGCTATAAAAACCAAGTTATCCTGCTATTGGATGTTATTCCAGAAGTAGCAAAAGAAAAATGTTTTGCTCTGCATGGAGGCACAGCTATCAATCTTTTTATTCGCAACATGCCACGCCTTTCTGTTGATATAGACCTGACCTACATTCCTATTGAAAACAGAGAAACAACTTTCAAAAATATAGCCCAAGCTTTGGAGCGTATTAAACGCAACATCGAAAGCACCGTTAGCGGAGCAACAGTTGAACATCAACAGGACATTTCTAAACTACAAATTTCAGCTAAAGGGACACAGATTAAGCTAGAGGTTAATCAAACCAATCGCGGCTTATTACAAGCCCCAAATACCTTAACACTATGTGATTATGCTCAAGAAGAATTCGATGTGTTTTGCACCATACAAACCGTCGGAACAGGTCAGCTTTATGGTGGAAAAATTTGTGCGGCTTTGGATCGCCAACATCCAAGAGATTTGTTCGATGTGAAACACTTTTTAGAGAATGAGGGGTTTAACAAAGATATAAAACACGGATTTTTATTGTGTCTGTTATGCAGCAACCGTCCCATAGAGGAAGTACTGTTCCCTAACAGGCTTGACCAAAGAGCAGCTATGGAGAACCAGTTTAAAGGTATGAGCAGAGAACCCTTTACTTATGAAGAGTTTGAAGCAACAAGAGAAAAGCTTATTCAAACCATACATGCCAGTTTGAATGATAGTGATAAGGCGTTTATTTTAGGTTTTGTAAACACTGAACCAGATTGGAGCCTATATAATTTTGAGAGCTTTCCTTCAGTACAATGGAAACTTCAAAACCTTACCAAACTAAAAACCAAAAACCTTGAAAAGCACACCCAGATTATTAAACAATTAAAAGAAAAACTAGGCTGATTACCTCTTACAATTTCCTAGTTCTGTCGCATCTGTAATATTTGTTCCTGTTTTTAGACGATAATAAGAACCAAGTGGTCCCATACAGCCTAAATAATATCAAAACAATTTCTAAATATATATATATATTGTGAAGTGGTCCTTTATAGCCTCTTCATAAAAATAAATTTTAGTTTGAGCAAAAGTATAAAAGTAAACTGTATAATAAAGCCATAACCTTCTGAGATTCTTTTTAATAAATTATATTTATGATTATGGTAAATATTATCGATTTGATTTATTAATACTTAATGTAAATAAAGCGATTAAAATGATTTTAATTTTAAAGCAGTCAAACAACGCCTTTATAGAGTTAATCATTAAATAGAAGCTCTTAAAATTAGCTTTATCTGTTTTTTACACAAAAAATTAAAGAGGAATACTCTGTTGACTGTCTTGCTCTAAAATTTGAAAGCCAACCAATTCTAAATGCATTAAAAATATTCATCCAACCAGATTTATATTTTTCAGATAATAAGCTTACATAATAAGAATCAAACTTCAATGGAAGCGTTTTAAAAACTTGCATATTTTTTTTTGCAACCAATTTTGAAATTGATGATTGAGAAAAATGCCATAGGTGTCTTGGCGCATCATAAGCCGCCCAAAATTCTTTATAGTATTTTGCATCGTAACTTTTATAATTTGGTACAGCAATAATTAAAATACCGCTTGGCTTTAAAAGTGACTTTAAAACTGATAAGTGTTCTTCTAATTTTGGTAAATGCTCTAACACATGCCAAAGTGTAATAATATCGAAACTTTGTGCTTTAAATTTTAATAGCTCTTCGGTTTTGTAAACCGAGTTACTTGTTTTCATGTTAGCTCTTTTTCTGGCATCATCATTGGGTTCAATTCCAAAAACAGTCCATTTATTTTGTTTTGCTATTTGTAAAAAATCACCTGTCCCGCAACCAACATCCAACAATCTGTTTTCTTCAGAAGAAAATGAATTAATGAGTTTTAATTTCTTTTTTAAAGAGATGCGTCTTACAAAATGATATGCTTTTTCGAACAGATTTCTTTGTGTATCTGTATGAGAAATATAGTTCTCGCTTTTATAATATTTTGGTAATTGCTCTAAAGATGGTTGTGGAAATGTCTCTA
>CAYRVY010000288.1:0-3552 GCA_964427695.1 uncultured Flavobacteriaceae bacterium | reverse complement strand
CTTGCAAAAAATAATACTAATTTTATTTTACGACATCAAATATTTAAATTGGTATAACTTCATTGATAATAAACTATTTAAATAAGACCTCACAGGTTTTCAAAACCTGTGAGGTCTCTAATGAATTACCCAATCACTTCCAATTTAGCAAAACGCAACAACAGTTTTTTTGTACCACCATTTTCAAAATTAATTTCAGCTTTAGCATCTGCTCCAATACCTTCAATATTTAAAACCTCGCCTTTTCCGAAACGCAAATGTTTTACAAAATTTCCTGCAACTAATTTCCTGTCAAATAAATTAGTATTTCCATCCTGATAGTCCCGATAGCTATCGGGATCGGGAGTTTTAGTTAATTTTTTTAAGTTTTTTGGTGTACTGATTTTAAATTTTTCAGGGTTCTTTTGTATAGGTTTTTTAAACCGAATTGTATGAGGCTTTACATCTCCAAAAATATTTGCATCAAGCATTGGATTAAAACGTTTCCCTTCAATTGGAGTAATTATTTCTAAATATTTTTCGTCAATTTCTTCAATAAAGCGGCTTGGCTCTGCATCTATTAATTTTCCCCAACGATAACGTGACAAAGCGTAGGATAAATAGGCTTGTTTTTCGGCTCTGGTTAGTGCAACATAAAACAAACGTCGTTCCTCTTCTAATTCACTACGAGTATTCATACTCATAGCACTCGGGAATAAATCTTCTTCTAAACCAACAATAAACACATTTGGAAACTCTAATCCTTTTGCTAAATGAATTGTCATTAAAGCTACATGGTTTGGATCTACTTTAGTATTGTCTAAATCTGTCTCCAATGCTTTTGTTTCCAAAAATTCTGCCAATGAACTGGAAGAGTCAACTATTTCTTTTTGTTCTTCTACAAAATCTTTAACACCATTAAGCAATTCCTCAATATTTTCCATTCGTGAAATCCCTTCTGGTGTACCATCTTTCCCAAACTCCTTAATTAAACCAGTTACCTTTACAATGTGTTCTGTAAGCTCAAAAGCGTTGGCTTTTTGATTAATTACTTGAAAACTTTCGAGCATGGTTACAAAATTTAGAAGCTTTGATTTTGTTCCTGCGTTTAAGTTGATTTCAACTTTATCTATATGTTGTAAGACCTCAAAAATAGTTTTGTTATAATAATTTGCAGAAACTATTAATTTATCAATCGTTGTTTGTCCAATCCCTCGTGCAGGGAAATTAATAACTCGTTTTAAAGCTTCTTCATCTGCAGGATTAATAACAAGTCTCAAATAAGATAGTACATCTTTAATTTCTTTTCGTTGATAAAAAGACAAGCCTCCATAAATTCTATATGGAATTTTACGATTCTTCAAAGCGTCTTCAATAGCACGAGATTGTGCATTTGTTCTATACAAAACAGCAAAATCGCTGTTCTTAAGCTGATCTTGCATTTTACTCTCAAAAATAGAACTCGCAACATAGCGTCCTTCGTCTCCATCAGTTAATAAACGGTTTACTTTTATTTTTGAACCTTCTTCATTTGCTGTCCAAACAATCTTTTCAAGCTTTGTTTGGTTTTTATCAATTATAGAATTAGCAGCATTTACTATATTTTGGGTAGAGCGATAATTCTGTTCTAATTTAAAAACCTTTACATCGTCGTAATCTCGTTGAAAATTTAGAATGTTATTAATATTTGCACCACGAAACGCATAAATACTTTGCGCATCGTCGCCAACAACACAAATATTCTGAAAGCGATCGGACAAGGCTCTTACAATTAAATATTGCGAATGGTTAGTATCCTGATACTCATCAACTAATATATAACGAAATCTGTTTTGATACTTTGCCAATACTTCAGGAAACCTAGTCAATAGCTCATTTGTCTTTAGCAACAAGTCATCAAAATCCATTGCAGCAGCTTTAAAACAACGGTCAACATATGTTGCATATATATCTCCAAGTTTTGGTCGTCTTGCCATTTTATCGGCTTCAATGAGTTCGGGATTTTGAAGATATGCCTTTACAGTAATCAAACTGTTTTTATACGATGAAATTCTGGAATAAATCTGCTTGTATTTATAGATTTCCTTATCCAAATTCATTTCTTTTATAATAGAAGAAATTAAGCGCTGAGAATCTTGAGTATCATAAATGGTGAAATTACTTGGATAGCCTAACTTATCAGCTTCAAAACGTAAAATCTTAGCAAACACCGAATGGAAAGTTCCCATCCAAATATTTTTGGCTTCGCTATCTCCAACAATAGTTGCGATACGTTCTTTCATCTCTCGAGCTGCCTTATTTGTAAAGGTTAAAGACAAAATATTAAACGCGTCGACACCTTGGCTCATTAAATAAGCAATGCGATATGTAAGCACTCGTGTTTTGCCAGAGCCTGCACCTGCAATAACAATCATTGGTCCGTCTTTTTGCAAGGTAGGTGCTAATTGTGCTTCGTTTAACTGATTTAAAAAGATATCCAAATTGTTTTATTTTAATGCGTGAATTTAACTATTGTTATACTTTTATTTTAAAATAAAGATGAATAATTATAAACAATTTTAAATGCTATAAAGTCTATTATAAAAATTTAAATATCTTTAGGGCAAAAAATATTTTCTTTATGTACAAATTACTTTTTCTAATAGGAATCTGCTCCAGTATTTCCTTTCAAACTTCAGCACAAAATAATAGAGTTGACGGCAAAATAATCAAAGATTTTGGAGAAACTTTTAATATTGAAAATCAAGATATTAAAACAGATACATCTGCAACATTCAAAGTTATTTTTGATGTATCTAAAACCTCTAAAGAGAAAAGCAACCCGAATAAATACATAGTTACTGCAGCACGCTTTTTAAATATGCATGCTAATGAAGGTATGTCTAAAGACCAATTAAAAGTAGCGTTGACAATTCATGGAAGTGCTTGGCAAGATGTTCTTAATAATAAAGAATACAAAGAAAAATTTGGTGTAGATAATCCAAATTTAAAACTTATAAACCAACTAACTAAAGCTGGAGTAGATATTATTTTATGTGGTCAGACTGCAGCTTTTAGAGGTCTCGATAAAAATAATGTAACACCAAGTGTTAAGTTTACACTTTCGGCTATGACTGCTTTAATACAGTATCAAAATAACGGTTACATTTACATAAGCTTTTAAAAAAACTAACATTAATAATAATATAAACAGATGAAAAAACTACTCTTAACCCTTACCCTTTTAACAAGTTTTGTTGGATTTTCTCAACATGGACTTGATGCTGATATTACAGACATAGAATCTAAAGTCATTGAATGGCGACGACATTTCCATCAAAACCCAGAATTATCGAATAGAGAATTTAAAACTGCCGAAAAAATTGCTGCTCATCTAAAGTCTTTAGGAATAGAAGTACAAACTGGTGTTGCGCATACAGGAGTTGTTGGTCTTTTAAAAGGAGACCATCCAGGAAAAGTGTTGGCATTAAGAGCAGATATTGATGCACTTCCTGTAACTGAACGTGTAGATATTCCTTTTAAATCGACTGTTACATCAACTTATGACGGACAAGAGGTTGGCGTTATGCATGC
>CAYRVY010000287.1:0-3557 GCA_964427695.1 uncultured Flavobacteriaceae bacterium | reverse complement strand
GTTATCATTGCCCAGGGGTACATCCTTTACTTACAGAATTTACTCCAGTGCAGTCTGCTCAACATGACTTTAGTGAAGGAGCAGTTATTGGCGGATATATGGACATCACGAAAGAGAGGGGAAGTATGACCATGAGTGGCGAGGCGGCAGCACCACCTATTTGCGATGTGTCCGGAGATGATTTACAGAGAATATATTACTATTCTATTTTTCCAAATATGCTGCTCACTCCACATCCAGATTTTGTGCTGTTTTACCACATCACTCCACTAGGTTCTGGTAAAATAATTAATGACTGCTATTGGCTTTTTCGTCCTGAAATAATCAATAATCCAAAAGCGCAAGCAGGGATAAAATCGGCCGTTGAATTTTGGGACATGACCAACAGGCAAGACTGGAAAGTCTGTGAACAAATGCAGACAGGAACAAGGTCAACTCGATTTACTAGAGGGTATTATTCTGGCAGAGAAGATATACTTCACCAACTAGACCTAGAATTGTTAAAAGCATTAGGTCATGATGAGCCAACCTGATTAGTTTAATCTTTTAGTTTTTCTTTGGTTTTACTTGGCAACACATTAAATCCCATATTGAAAAGTGTAAAACCAAATATATCAGCATACTGTTCAATAGTTTTACTAACAGGAGTTCCTGCGCCATGACCAGCATCAGTTTCAATTCTAATTAAAACAGGATTGCCTCCAGCTTGTTTACTTTGCAATTCAGCAGCAAACTTAAAACTATGAGCAGGCACAACACGATCATCGTGATCTCCAGTTGTGATTAATGTAGCTGGATATTGAACGCCTTCTTTTACGTTATGTACAGGAGAATAACCTTTAAGATATTCAAACATTTCTTTACTTTCTTCAGAAGTTCCATAGTCATAAGCCCAACCTGCTCCAGAAGTAAAAGTGTGGTAACGCAGCATATCTAAAACACCAACAGCAGGAAGCGCTACCTTCATTAAATCTGGGCGCTGTGTCATTGCTGCACCAACCAATAAGCCTCCATTAGAGCCACCTCTTATGGCAAGATATTCTGAAGACGTATATTTATTATCTATTAAATATTCAGCAGCAGCTATAAAGTCATCAAACACATTTTGTTTTTGCAATTTTGTACCAGCTTTATGCCATTCTTTTCCATATTCTCCACCACCACGTAAATTAGGTACTGCATAAATACCACCTTGTTCCATCCAAACAGCATTAGTAATACTAAATGAAGGATTTAAACTAATGTTAAAACCACCATATCCATATAAAATAGTTGGGTTTTTTCCATCGAGTTTCAAGCTTTTTTTGTGTGTTATTATCATTGGTATCTTAGTACCATCTTTTGAATTGTAAAATACTTGATTGCTTACATAATCATCACTACTAAACTCAATAGAAGGTTTCCAAAATAATTCAGATTTACCTGTTTCAACATCATATTTATAAATGCTAGATGGTGTGTTATAGTTGGTAAACGAATAGTAATCGGTTTTTTCTTCTTTCTTACCACCAAATCCTCCTGCATTCCCTAAACCAGGTAATTTAATTTCACGTATTAATTTACCATTATAATCGTATTGCAAAACTTGAGAGACTGCATCAATCATATATTCTGTAAAAAAATAGCCTCCTCCTTTTGAGGAACTTAAAACATACTCTGTTTCAGGAATAAATTCTTCCCAATTTTCAGGAGTTGGATTAGACGCATCAACTGTTACAATTTTTTGGTTTGGCGCATTTAAATTTGTTACTAAATACAATTTACTTCCAACATTATCAATTACAAATGTATCACTATTTGTATGGTCTAAAATTGTAACTAAAGAACTGTCAGGATTTGTTAAGTCTTTAATATAGAGCTTATTGCCAGAAGTCGAAACTCTTGGCATGATGACTAGGTAATTATTGTCTTCTGTAACTTGACCAAAAATATAGCGATGTTTTTCTGCTTCGGTTCCACCAAAAATTATTATATCGTTGTTTTGATTGGTTCCTATTTTATGATAATACACTTTGTGTTGATCGGTTTTTGCTGAGAGCTCACTTCCTTTAGGCTTGTCGTAACTTGAGTAGTAAAACCCTTCATTTTTATACCATGACATTCCGCTAAATTTAATATCGACTAAAGTATCTTCAATTATTTCTTTAGTTTCTGTATTCATAACTAAAATTTTTCGCCAATCACTTCCACCTTCAGAAATAGCATAAGCCAAGGTTTTTCCATCTTTAGAAAAACTTGTGCCACCTAATGAAATCGTGCCATCTTCAGAAAAAGTATTTGGATCTAAAAACACTTTTGCATTTGCGGAGTCTTCCCCTTTTTTATGCCTATAAATAACATATTGATTTTGAAGACCATCGTTTTTGTAGAAGTAAGTATAATCGCCTTCATTAAAAGGAGCGCCAACTTTTTCGTAATTCCACATTTTTTCAAGACGATCTTTTAGTTCTTTTCGATATGGAATTTGATCTAAATATCCAAAAGTAACCTCGTTTTGAGATTTTACCCATTCACCAGTTTCTTCGCTCATATCGTCTTCTAACCAACGATAAGGGTCTTTAACTTCAGTCCCAAAATAATTAGTAATGGTATCTACTGTTTTAGTTTTTGGATAATTTACAACAATGGAAGGTTCTATGGATTTATTGTCTTGTTTGCACGAAACGATTAAAACGAATGTTAGTAGTATAATTATAGAATTTTTCATTTTGAATTTTTTTGATTGCTTTCAAAGATAACAAATTATCTAAACCAAATTATTGACAACTAAATACTCAGCAATTTGAATAGTATTAGTAGCAGCTCCTTTACGTAAATTGTCACTCACTATCCATAGGTTTAATGAATTTGCTTGCGATTCATCTCTTCGTATTCTACCAACAAATACATCATCCTTTCCATGAGCATAAATTGGCATTGGATATAAATTTACATCTGGATTATCCTGTACAGTTACTCCGGAAGTATTATTTAACAAGGCTCTAATTTCGTTTATTTCAAAATCATTTTCAAATTCAACATTAACAGCTTCGCTATGACCTCCAGAAGTTGGAATTCTTACAGCAGTAGCAGTAATAGCAATGGTTTTGTCATCAAGAATTTTTTGAGTTTCACGAACGAGTTTCATCTCTTCCTTTGTGTAACCATTATCTTCAAACACATCACAATGCGGCAAAGCATTTTTATGTATTGGATAAGGATATATCATTTCGTCTTTAATCCCGGCAATTTCATTTTCTAATTGTTTTACAGCCTTCACTCCAGTTCCTGAAACAGATTGGTAAGTAGAAACAACAAGACGTTTAATTTTATATTTTTTATGAAGAGGTGCTAAAACCATGACCATTTGTATAGTAGAGCAATTTGGATTTGCGATAATTTTATCGTTTTTAGTTAATTGATTTGCATTAATTTCTGGGACAACTAATTTTATATTATGATTCATTCTCCAAGCTGAAGAATTATCAATAACAGTTGTTCCGGCTTCTGCAAATTTTGGAGACCATTTTAAAGAAGTGCTTCCGCCAGCCGAAAATAAAGCAATATCAGGACGCATT
>CAYRVY010000286.1:0-3559 GCA_964427695.1 uncultured Flavobacteriaceae bacterium | reverse complement strand
CGTTTAAATCCTCTAAACTTATCGTAAATTAATTCCTTTAAATTTAAAGCCATTAGAGCATTACTCATTGGCTTTTTCCCTAAAAACCCTAATACTGTTAAATTTCCCTCTAATTGTCTTTTGGGGTTTGATTCAAAATCTGTAATATCTAACACATTTTCTTTAACGATATCTAATGAGCTGTAATTATGCTTAGATGGATATAAGAACAATAAAAAAAGGACAGGAAGGAGGAATAAAATTCCTAGAATTGAATTTTTTTTGATACTCTTAAATTTCATGCGTTAATAGTTATTGCTTAATTTGAGAAAACTTTATCATTTTCGTTTCATATTGCAAAAATAAAAAAAGACGGTTTAAAACCGCCTTTAAAAACAATATTTAACGTTATTAAAAATCGCGTTTAATATAACCGTTATCAAACACGTCAAAAACATAACCTCCTTCAATTAGAAGAATGAATAATAGATAACTTACTAAAAAAATTGCAGTCCAAATTACAAGATGTCGTAATGTTTTAGTTTCGTCTCTAATGTGCATAAAGTCCCATGTAATATAATATGCTTTTACTATAGTTAATATTATAAATATCCAGTTAAGGATTTTCATACCTAAAAAATGAGCCATGAATGCTTCTGGTTTATAAATACCAAAAGCAACTTCTACACTAGTTACAATAGATAATAAAATTAAAATTCCCCAAATTTTTTGAGTGTTGGATTTAAACTTAATTAAACCTCTAAATATTTCTAATTTATGTGCGTGATCTGCCATTTTAAAATTGGTTTTTTCTTATTAAACAAGATAGAAGAATGTAAATACAAATACCCAAACTAAATCTACAAAGTGCCAGTAAAGCCCAACTTTTTCTACCATTTCGTAACTTTTTCTGCGCTCATAAGTACCAAGAATTACATTAAAAAATATGATAATATTTATTACTATTCCTGACAACACATGAAATCCATGAAATCCTGTAATAAAGAAGAAATAGTTTGCAAATAATTGTTTACCATATTCATTTACTTTTAAGTTTGCACCTTCAACAACAATTTTGCCATTATCCTTTAGCCGTTTTAAAGATTCTTCTCTAGAAAGTATTGTTTTTTTGCCTTCTTCATTTATAATTTCTGTTCTTATTAAGACATTGCTATGCGATTCAAGCCCTTTTATAACTTCTTCTACTGTATATGTTGGTAGCGTCCCTTCACTTTTAAACCACAATCCTTTTTTACTTTGGTGAGCAATCCTTTCATTATGTTCGGCTACAACAAAATCTCTTAATGCTATTTGCTGTCCATCTTCAGCATTTACAAATTGCAAAATATTACCACCTTTGGTTTGGACAGCTCCATAATTGCCTTTAATAAAAGTAGTCCATTCCCAAGCTTGAGACCCAATAAAAATAAGACCTCCAATAATAGTAAGTAACATATAGAACGTTACTTTAGCTTTATTCATTTTATGTCCTGCATCTACAGCTAAGACCATTGTTACAGAAGACATAATTAAAACAAAGGTCATGAATGCCACAAAAATCATTGGTAATTCGCCATGGTAAAATGGAACATGTGTAAATACTTCGTCGGCAATTGGCCAAGAATCAATAAACTTAAATCTAGAAAAACCATACGCTGCTAAAAAGCCTGAAAAGGTTAATGCATCTGAAACGATAAAAAACCAAATCATCATTTTGCCATAACTTGCATTAAGAGGTTTATTGCCTCCTCCCCAAGCTTTTCCTTCTGTTCCAGTACTTACAACAGTATTATTCATAAATGAATTTTATTTAAAAAAGTTGAACAAAAATAATCAAATTATTTGTCTAAAGAAATATCCTAGTCTAAATTTCGAATTGTCTAAAAAATACACTATTTAGATGTGCAATGTGTCTTTTAAAAAAACATTTAAAAACTAACCTATAAAATATAAAAATAAAAACAGGTATATCCACAGTATGTCAACAAAATGCCAATAGGTAGCAGCCAGTTCAAGACCTAGCATTTTTTTAACATTGTATTTTTGTTTAAAATGATTATAAATTACTACGAGTAAGCAAATTAAACCTACTGCGACATGCAAAATATGCACAAAAGCAATAGTAAAAATAAACGTCATGGTAATATTACTTGTTGGTCCTGTAAAATTATATCCCAAATCTATAATTTGATTAAATCCTGAAAATTGATTGTAAATAAATACAAGACCTAATACTAAAGTAATCCACAACCAAGCAGTAGTTGCTTTTCTCTTATTGCTTTTTAAAGCTCTCTTTGCCATACTAAAAGTAAAACTACTTATAATAATTACTATTACGCTTATAGCAAAAGCATTAGGTAATTGAAAATCTGCTAACCAATCTTCTCTTGTGCTGCTAACTACAAATGCACTTGTCAAACCTGCAAAAGTCATAATTAGTGATACGATGCCAAACCAAAGCATCATTTTTTTTGCGCGATTGTTTTTTTCTTCTAAAGTTCCTTCTGTTAAATCCATCTTATCTTATAAATTTATCTAAAACATAAACTATTTGCACAAGTGTAATATATAAAACACTTGCTAACATTAATTGTCTTGCTGCTGTTTCAGTCATTTTTTTAAATAGCTGAAACGCATAATACAACATCATTAAACCTATTAAAAATACAATTATAGCTCCAACGATGCTTAAATGCAACTGTCCTGTAAGCCCAAAAACTGGAATTATAGACACTATAATAGTCCAAACTGTATATAAAATAGTTTGAACTGCTGTTCCTTTATCTTGTTTTCCTGTAGGCAACATATTAAATCCTGCCTTTTGGTAGTCCTTATGTAAAAACCAGCCAATAGCCCAAAAATGTGGAAATTGCCAAAAAAATTGTAACATAAATAAAATGCCTGGTTCTATACCAAAATCGTCTGTAGCTGCAACCCAGCCCAACATAAAAGGTATGGCTCCAGGAATAGCACCAACAAAAACAGCTAATGGTGTTTTTGTTTTTAATGGCGTATATGCACTTGTATATAAAAAAATTGAAATCGCACCAAACATTGCTGTTTGCGGATTTATAATATATAATATGGTAATTCCAAATGCAGTAAAGACTGAAGCAATAATAAATGCAGTACTAACAGACATTCTTCCAGTTGGAATTGGTCGGTTTTTGGTCCGTTCCATTAATGCGTCTAGATCTTTTTCAATAATTTGATTATATATATTAGACGCTCCCACCATAAAATAACCACCAAATGCTAATAATATTAAGGTGTAAAAACTTACAGTATCGACTCCGAGTAAATAACCAGCTATCGACGAAAACACAACACTTAAGGACAGCCTTATTTTTGTAATTTCTTTGAAATCAGAAACTATAGAACTTATTGATAAAGAAGAGATAGAAGAACTCGACATGAAACATTGTACTATTTATTGCGATGGCAAAGATACTTTGAAAATCTTTTATGAGCAATGGAAAACAAAAGTAAATTTGTGCAATTGTTTATCGCTTTAAAAGTTTTAGTATCTTTAATGAATTCTATTAATAATTCTACACTTATGAAATCTTTACAAAAACTA
>CAYRVY010000285.1:0-3612 GCA_964427695.1 uncultured Flavobacteriaceae bacterium | reverse complement strand
GTAAACGTTTCGGAGCGATTAAAAGACTACTTGAAGATTCTTTATATGTTTCTGCCATCGCAGTTTTAAAATCACAAGGAGCAGAAATCGTTGAGTTTGAAGAAGAAGAAATAAAACTTGAAAACTTTATAAGGTTACTTAATTTAGATATGAAAGCGGACTTACCAAAATATTTTTCAAATTATGCTGATGCTTCAATAGATTTAAAGTCGGTTCAGGATATAATTCAATTTAATTTAAAAGATTCAGTGAAAAAGATGCCTTATGGGCAGAAACTTTTTAAGGGCATTGTGACAGACTCTAGTACAGAAGAAGAATTCCAAGTTCTTAAAGATTTATTAAAAACATCTGGACGACTATATTTCGATATTCCGATGAAAGCACATCAATTAGATGCTATATTGTCAATTAATAATTATCACGCTAGTTTTGCTGCAGTTGCTGAATATCCTGCTTTAACAATCCCGATGGGTTATGATACTGAAGGTGTTCCTAAAGGGCTAACATTTATTTCAACACCTTTTTCCGAAAAACAATTATTAGAATGGGCTTATGCTTATGAACAAGCTTCAAAAATGAGGCAAACTCCTAAAGATTATAATTAAGAGGTTTAAAACGTAAATTTTGGTCGTATCTTTGCAAACCAAAATTAAAGAATGAGAACAAAATCACTCAAAAAAAATAAGATTAATGTTATAACACTTGGCTGTAGTAAAAATGTGTACGATAGCGAAGTGCTAATGGGACAATTAAAAGCCAGTGGAAAAGATGTTGTGCACGAAGAAGATGGTAATATTGTTGTGATAAATACTTGTGGCTTTATTAATAATGCAAAAGAAGAAAGTGTAAATACTATTTTAGAATTTGTGCAAAAAAAAGAAGCAGGTGAAATAGATAAAGTTTTTGTTACAGGTTGTTTGAGTGAACGTTACAAACCGGATTTATTAAAAGATATTCCAGATGTCGATCAATATTTTGGTACAACAGAACTCCCGGCTTTACTTAAAGTATTAGGTGCCGATTACAAGCATGAACTTATTGGTGAGCGTTTAATCACAACACCAAAAAATTATGCGTATTTAAAAATTGCTGAAGGTTGCGATAGACCTTGTAGTTTTTGCGCCATCCCCATTATGAGAGGTAAGCATCGTTCTACACCAATTGAAGAAATTATTATTGAAGCAAAAAAATTGGCTGCCAATGGTGTTAAAGAATTAATTTTAATAGCTCAAGATTTAACCTATTATGGTCTAGACATCTATAAAAAAAGAAATCTTGCAGAATTGCTTCAAGCTCTTGTAAAAGTAGATGGTATAGAATGGATTCGTTTGCATTATGCGTTTCCAACAGGGTTCCCAATGGATGTTTTGGAAGTCATGAAAAATGAGCCAAAAATTTGTAATTATATCGATATTCCGTTACAACATATTTCTGATGAACTTTTAAAAAGTATGAGACGTGGTACAACAAAAGAGAAAACTACCAAACTTTTAAAAGAATTTCGTGAAGCAGTTCCAGATATGACAATAAGAACGACACTCATTGTTGGTTACCCAGGTGAAACTGAAGAACATTTTCAAGAACTTAAAAAATGGGTTGTAGATATGCGTTTTGAGCGTTTAGGATGTTTTACATATTCGCATGAAGAGAATACTCACGCATACAATCTAATAGATGATGTTCCTGAAAAAGTGAAACAAGAACGTGCTAATACTATTATGGAATTACAATCTCAAATCTCATGGGAACTCAATCAAGAAAAAATTGGGAAAACCTTTAACGTTGTAATTGACAGAAAAGAAGGCGATTATTTTGTAGGTCGTACCGAATTTGATTCTCCAGATGTTGACAATGAAGTATTGATTGATGCAACCAAAACCTATTTAAAAACTGGAGAATTTACTACTGTAAAAATTACAGAGGCAGCAGATTTTGATCTTTATGCAGTAGTTATTTGATTCTAATTGTTAAATTAAGCTTTAATCCGTTTAAGCTGTTTTGCTATTTTTTTTATTGCAGATTCAATAGATTTTTCTGGTTCAATAATGTTGTATTTTCCCCAAAATTCGGAATCTGAAAATCCAGAAGCTTCATCACTTAATATAACTGTTGGTTTTAAACTGTTTTTAGGTTTATTTTTTCCTGTAATATTTTTCTTCCAGTCTGTTATTGCCATTTCAATATTTAAGGTATAGTTACTGCTAAAAAGTTTGTTTTTCCACTTCACTTTAAATACCAATTGTATGTTACTATAGGTATAATACCATTTTCCATTAGTTGTTTTGTAATCTACTCTGTAAGTTGCTTTTGTAGGATAAACGATAACTTTTCTGGGTTTTTTACGAAGAAACAATTCACTGGCTTGTTTTCTGTTTTCAACATTAAGACTATATACTGCACTTGTTAGTGCAAAAGTTTCAGAATCTATATATAATTTACCGTAGTAAAATGGTGATACAACATTTGGAAGTTGTTTAAATTTTACAACATATACTTGACGGTCATCACTTTGTGTAGATGGCTCAAAACTAAATTCATAATAAGGAAACGTGTCTTCAGTAAATATATATTCAGGGTACTTTACAATATCTGCATATAAAGTACTAAATGGACCACCTTGGAGTTTTATTGCAAGCGTATCAAGTCTTGAATAATTGGTATTTTTACGTGACTTAATAAGCCTTATAGCATCATTTCTATTAGATGAGTAAGGCTGTTTATAAATCTCCACAACCGCTTCAGCCAAGGATGCATTTTTTTTGCGTTTTTTAATTGTCTCTCTATAAAATGCAGTCATTATAACTGGTTCATTATAATAGTTTTCTCTTTTTATATTTAAAGTCATTCTTACCAGAGTTTCTGCATCTTTAGGAATGTTGATTTTAACTTGGGTTAATTCAGTAATTGAAATATTAAGAGCTATTTGGTTGTTCTTATGTTTTAAATCCAGAAGCGATATTTTTTGCGTTTCATACCCTAAAAAAGAAACTATTATCATGTTATCTAATAGCTTGTTAGGAACCTTGAGTAAGAACTTACCCTCCTTATTGGTAACTGTTCTAATATTAGTACTATTAACAGTTATATCTGCAAAAATTAAAGGTTCTTTTGTTTTACTATCAATTACAATACCTCTAAATTCTACATAATATTGCGCATCTTGTTGAATATCATCTTGTAATAAGTTAGCAGCATGAGTAGTATTAAGATTTCCAAATGATAGTATTAAAATCAAAGAAGAAATAAAAAACCTCATGGTTATATTTAAGATTTCTTTTTTCATTACGAAATATGATTTAAAAAGAAAGCATAAGATACTGAAAATTTATGCTTTTGTTCTTGTTAATTTAGAATTTAACAATTATTTAATTACTAAAACTAATGTTTTGATTTGTAGTTAATTTTTTTAGAACTTAAAAAAGGGGACTTGTTTTGTCTGAAAGTCAAGAGCAATTATTGTAACGCTATTTTATTTTTTATCTAAAAAATAATTGTTTGTCAAATTTATGTAAGCTCGTTTTGCTTCATCTTCAGTAATATCTTCTGTTTGAAATAGCGCATTAGTTTTAAACGCATTAATAATAGGTGTTCTACTACTAGGTTTGCCATAGT
>CAYRVY010000284.1:0-3639 GCA_964427695.1 uncultured Flavobacteriaceae bacterium | reverse complement strand
AATGACAGCTTTAATTTATTCTAAATCTTAATCCTGTATAATACATACTTCCAAAAATTGGACCATATACAAAAGTAGTATCAAAATTTAATCCGAATGGATTATCTGCACTTACAATTGGATTACTTTGTTTAACATTTGTTATATTTTCACCTCCTAAATATACTTCAAATTTATTAGAAAACACTTTTGTTATTTGCATATTAAGTGTTGCTACTGTTGGTGAATTTTCAGGTAACTGATATTGAGTAGGACTAACTGCTGTTGAAGAAAATCGCTGCTTACCTAACCAATTATAAGTTGCATCAAACTTCCATAAAGCACCATTTTCATTTTTATGTGTTTCATAGGAGACATTTGCAAACAAACGGTGTTTTGGTGTAAGGGGTTGTTCTAATTCACCTGAATTGTACTTGGTCTGTACGTCATAAAACTTATATGCCAAACGCAAATCAAATTGTTTAAACATATTATAATTCAATTCTGTTTGAAAGCTATTGGCAAAACTTTTTCCATTTAGATTATAGATATTTACTTCAAAAGGGTTTTCATAATCTATGACAACTTGATTTTTAAAATCGGTTCTGTAAAAATCTACAGTTACATCTGCTTTTCTTCCAAAAAAATTAAACCCTTGTAATACTGAAACACCATAATTCCAAGCTGTTTCTGGATTAAACCCATATATTTTACCATCTGTGTTTAATAGGTTAAGTGTTCTAGAAGTTGCGAACATCTTTTGGTTTTCTGCAAAAATATTAGCACTTCGTTTTCCGCGACCAAAAGATGCTCTAAATGCCGAACGTTCCCAAGGTGCATATCTAATATGAAATCTTGGCGTTACAAAGGTTCCCATTAAGTTATGATGATCGATTCGTATTCCTGCTGTTAAATTAATTTGTTCTAGATTATCAAACCTATACTCAAAAAATCCTCCAAATGAAATTTCATTTCTTTCGTAATTTGTAGTGTTTACCACTTCGTCGTAATAATCGTTAGTAAAACTTACTCCTGTTTTTATTTTATGTCTAGTATCGCTTATTATAGTACTATATACTATATTGGTATAAATACTATTATGCTTAATATTATATTGATTTAATCCAAAATAAGAATCTTGATTGTGGTTGCTATACGCTAATTGTAATCCTAAATTTTGGTATGGGATTTTAGGGTTTACATAGCCAAATTTTCCAGAAATATCAATACGTCTTGTATCTATCTCACTTCCCCAAGCGTTGGTAGTTAATTTATCGGTTTCTGGATTAAAATTAACTTGTCCAGTTTGTTTTTCGTCGTTTAAATATCTTAAATTAAGAATACTAATAAATCCTTTTTTGTTGTCGGTATATTGCCAACGGTTCATTATATTTATTTGTTTTGCCAGAGGCATATCTAAAAACGAATCTTTGTTTTTATCAAATTTTTTATCTCGTCTATTTCCGTGTAAATATAAACCTGTACTCCATTTATCACTTACTTTAGTATTTAGGTGTGTATTTAATTCTAATCTTCCATTTGCTGCTGCATAAGCATTTACAAACAATTTATCGTCTGTAGTTGGTTTTTGCAATTCAGCATTAATTTGACCTACGATACTTTCGTAACCATTTACTACACTTCCCATTCCTTTAGTAACTTGAATACTTTCTACCCAAGTTCCAGGAATAAAACTTAACCCATAAGCTTGTGAAGCTCCACGAATAGACGGAACATTTTCGGTAGTAATCAATATATAAGGACTTGTTAGTCCCAACATTTTTATTTGTCGTGTACCTGTAATTGCATCTGCGAAGTTTACATCTATTGAAGGGTTTGTTTCAAAACTTTCGGATAAATTACAGCAAGCGGCTTTTAATAATTCTTCACTACTTATATTAATTATGTTTTGAGATTCTAAATAAGATGTTGCTGAAGATTTTTTTCGTGCTGTTAAAGTCACTTCATCTAAATCATTTACAGGTTGCAACCAATGATGCATCATTTTTGGCTCACTAATAGTAAGTGTATCTGTTTTAAAACCTACAAAACTAATAACCAGTTTGGTGTGTGTTTTTTTATATGGAATGGCAAATAGACCATTAGTATCTGTTATTGTTCCAACGGTTGTATCGAGCCAATAAACATTTGCTCCATGCAAAGGTATATGTTCATTTTTTTTGTTGGCTTCCATAATCTTTCCTTTTAATTCGCTTTGCGAAAACAAGACTGCTGGAAGCATTATTATAATATATAGTATTTGTTTCAATGTATTATTTTTTTGATATAACTAAATAAATTTGAGCTTGTAATATTAAAAACTTTAGCATACAAAACATCACTTCAATACAACTATTAAAGTAAATAGATAAGTAGCTAATACATCAAATTAAGAATACTTGGTCTAAGACTTGCCTATCAAAAATGAGATTAGGTGGCGAATAGTCTTTATTTGGAAGTGTTTTTTGTGGTAAACCTTCAAACAGAGTTTCATAAGAATAATAGAAATATACTATAAATAACTGTTGTTCAAAACCCAGTTCATCAAAAGATTTTATAATCAATTCATCTTGACCTTTAACAATATCAATAATATTTTTACAGCATGATTTTTTTGTAACCTTTTCAAGTTCAATTTTGAAAGATTCCATTTTACATTTATCGCTTTCTGTAAATAAGGAAACATCTACAAGAACATCTCCACAAAAGTGCTTTTCTATGCTAAATGATAATGTGGAGAACAACACCAAAAGCGATAAACACACCAAAAATGTTTTATTTAACAATTGTTTTATCACAATGCAAATATACAAAAAGGGGATATTTATTACCAGTTTTAAATAGTATTAATACTTACTACCTATGCTTATGGTAGTAAAATGCTGGTAACAACAATAATAAAATAATAGGTTGAATTAAAAATCTACGAATATTAAAAAAGAGATAATAATCTTCCTGTCTTGGATTCAATACAAAATATAAAAACATAGCCAACAACACAAAATAAGCTATGGTAAATATTATAAACGAGAATTTAATCATAGACTTCTCTTTAAAAACTATGTATATAATAGATAAAGATATTATAGTATTTAACACATAACGCAAAGCGGTAAATGCTGTAAGTTTAAATACTTCTCGTCTTGGATAGTCCATATGTAAATAATCGTTTTGGAAAAACAACAAATATGGATCGTAAAATAATTCATGCTCAAAAACTCTAATTAACACTAATAGCAAAAACAACACAAAAAGCAATATGAATTTTGTTAATTTAGACATCTTTGTTTTTTAAAGTAGCAAAACGATTTACCCAAAACATCCATAATAAAAATACTAATCCATAAATAATTAATGGAAAAATTACAGTGTGCAAAATCTCTCTTCGCCAAGGATAATGATACAAACCTATTGACAAAATCACAATACGAATAAGGTTTACAACATATATTAAAACGCTACCTGAAAGCAAATAAAACAATGTGATTTTAAATTTACTTGAAAAAGCAACAATAAAAGAAACAAAAAGGATAATGACACTTATTGAGTTACAACCTTCTATTACCCTTGCAACAAACTTATTATTAATAATAAGCTTCATTGATGCTTCATTAGGATGAGGTGTAACTTGAACATTAAAACCTACACTTTCTAATAAAG
>CAYRVY010000283.1:0-3683 GCA_964427695.1 uncultured Flavobacteriaceae bacterium | reverse complement strand
GTTTTGTAACCTAAATCTGCATAACAGTCTGGAACCGATTCATTAATAATAGTATTCCAAAACAATATTCCTGGTTCGGCAGATTTCCAGGCATTATGCACAATTTTCTCCCAAAGTTTATTGGCTTCAATCGTTTTAGAAAACACAGGGTTTTTACTATGAACTGGATACTTTTGAGTGTAAAAGGTATTATTTTTTATAGCTTGCATAAAATCATCATCCATTCGTACCGACACATTAGCACCTGTAACTTTACCTTGTTCTAGTTTAGCATCGATAAAATCTTCTACGTCTGGATGATTTATAGATACAGATAACATAAGTGCTCCTCGTCTTCCATCTTGCGCTACTTCTCTTGTAGAGTTGGAATAGCGCTCCATAAAAGGCACAATACCTGTAGATGTTAATGCTGAATTTTTTACAGGCGAACCCTTTGGGCGAATGTGCGACAAATCATGACCGACGCCTCCTCTACGTTTCATAAGCTGTACTTGCTCTTGATCTATTTTCATTATTCCACCATAGGAATCGGACAAGCCTTCATTTCCAATTACAAAACAATTAGACAGTGATGCCGTTTGATACGGATTACCAATTCCAGCCATTGGACTTCCTTGCGGAACTATATATTTAAAATCTTTAATAAAGTCGAAAACTTCTTGCTCTGACAATGGATTTGGATAATTTTGTTCTATTCTTGCAATTTCTTTGGCCATTCTGTGATGCATATCGTCAGGAGTTAGCTCATAAATATTCCCTTCGGAATCCTTTAAAGCATATTTGTTTAACCAAACTCGAGCAGCTAAATCATCGTTATTAAAATAGCCTAATGCAGCTTGGAAAGCTTCGTCTTGAGTATATGTTTTTTGAGGGATTGGGAGAGTTTCTACTTTCATTTAGTAAATTATTTTTCAAGTCGTGGTTAATTTTTTAAAGATGATAAATAAACTAAAAAAAAACAACTTAAAAAATGATATTCATCATAAAGTTTACAAGCTAAATAACTTAAAATACTGTTTGTTAATGATCTAACTATTTATTAACATTAAAAAGTTAACAAATTTTTTATTTTTCAATATTTAAGAATTAAAAAAAATCTAATAGTTGAAAATCCCAAACTCACTTTTTATGGTAAGTTTTTTATTTTTTGAAGTTAAGACACGACCAATAATTTGAGCATCAACATTAAATGAGTTTGAAATTTTAATAATGTCATTAGCAATTTCTGGAGATACATATAATTCCATGCGATGACCACAATTAAACACTTGATACATTTCCTTCCAATCGGTTTTAGATTGTTCCTGAATTAATTTAAATAAAGGCGGAATAGGAAACATATTATCCTTAATAATATGAAGATTATCAATAAAATGAAGAATTTTTGTTTGTGCACCTCCGCTACAATGTATCATGCCATGAATTGTAGTACTATTATATTTTGAAAGTACAGACTTAATAATTGGAGTATAAGTTCTTGTTGGCGATAATACTAATTTTCCGGCATCAATTGGAGAGTTTTCAACTTGATCTGTTAATTTAGTGTTCCCTGAATAGACTAACTCTTCAGGAACAGCAGCATCAAAGCTTTCAGGATATTTTAAAGCTAAATATTTATGAAACACATCGTGACGTGCTGATGTTAGCCCATTGCTTCCCATACCACCATTATATTCTTTTTCGTAAGTGGCTTTGCCAGAAGATGACAAACCTACAATCACATCTCCTGCTTTAATGTTTGCATTATCAATAACTTTACTACGTTTTAATCTTGCTGTAACTGTTGAATCTACTATTATTGTACGTACCAAATCTCCAACATCGGCAGTTTCCCCACCTGTTGAATGAATGGTAACTCCAAAATTTTTTAATTCGGAAATTAATTCTTCTGTTCCATTAATTATAGCTGAAATAACATTACCCGGAATTAGGTTTTTGTTTCTTCCTATAGTTGAAGACAGTAAAATATTATCGGTCACTCCAACACATAATAAGTCGTCGATATTCATGATTAAAGCATCTTGAGCAATGCCTTTCCATACAGAAACATCTCCAGTTTCTTTCCAGTACATATAAGCCAACGAACTTTTAGTTCCTGCACCATCTGCATGCATTACTAAACAGTACTCATCATTATTGGTCAAGTAATCTGGAATGATTTTGCAAAATGCTTTGGGAAATAAACCTTTATCTATATTTGCGATAGCATTGTGTACATCCTCTTTTGATGCAGAAACACCTCGCTGTGCATATCTATTGCTTATTACTTTGCTCATCGAAAACCATTATTGGTTATACAAAAGTAATGAAGTTATTTAGTTTTTATTATCAATTGGATTTGTATTAATAAATGTTGGGACGGCTTTTTTTGTTTTTTTACGCTTATTAACCTCTCCAAAATAGAAATTAACACCAAAAGCAACTCTTAAATATCCATCATTTGCTTTACCAGAAATTTTTCCATCTAATTCATCTGAAAATACCTGATTAAATTCTGCAAACAATTTAAACCCTACTTTCCCTTTCGGTAAAACCTCAACACCAACTCCTCCTTGTGCTTTTGTGGCTGAATTCTTAAAATCATCTGACGCATTTAAGCCGCCTCCAACAAATACAAAAGGTGAAAACTTACTATATGGAAGAAGGTAAAATTCCAAATTGAGATCGAACGACATAAAGCCTTCTTTAAACAGGTCGTTTTCATTAGCTAAACTAAATTTATTGAAACCAAAATTAATATTCGCATATGGACTTAAAAATCGTTTAAATCCTACATGACTATATAATTCAAATGTACCATTAGGATAATCTCCATTTATTAATGAAGCTCCAACAGCTATTGACACAACATTTTTATCTCTTATCTCCTCTACAAAGTCATAATCATCAGTTTTATTTAACTCTTTATCTTCTACTTGTTGTGCTATTATTGAATTAGATAAAAACAAACAACAACTTATAAATAATAGTCGCACAAATAAAAATTTGCTCATAATTAAATTTTTAAAAATTGATAAAAAAACAGTAATATACGGAAGTCTAAATAAATCAAAATACAATTATTTGGGCAAAGTAATTCAGTAAACAGTAAATTACTGTTCACAATGATACATATAAAAGAGTAAATATAATAAAAAAATAAAAAATAGTTATGAGAAAATCATATGTAAAAAACAAAAAGACCTTTTTGTAATATATATTATTACAAACAAAGTTATACGATTATATAGTTTTTTAATGAAGTAGTTCTACTATATAGTTTTAATAATAATAAAATTAGTTCAATTTAATGATTCAGTCTTAATATTGTTGACTAATTCAGCAATATCATTATCATTAATTTTTTCGTTAGAGTTGTTGTCTTGGGACAACCAGTATGTAGCTACAAAAAGTATTGCTACACTTAAAAGTAACTTTTTCATTTTTATTTATAATATAAATTAATAGCAAAACAAATCTAATGAAAAAATAAAACTATAGCTCTATGGTTTACATGTATATTCTGTTAAATTCGATAAGTTGTAAATTATTTAGTTGAAATGACAAAAAACAGATTGATTTCTTATATGTTTACAAGTTTAGACATGAAAAACATAAGACTTATACATCATCATAGAAGAATAAATTTATTTGGTAAACAATAACTCTCTATATTTAGTTAATGGCCAAATCTCGTCATCTAT
>CAYRVY010000282.1:0-3691 GCA_964427695.1 uncultured Flavobacteriaceae bacterium | reverse complement strand
ACTCAACAGTTACTTATAAATGGTGCTAAAATAAATTTATCTTTAGAAAAACAAAAACAGTTTGATGATTTGGTTCAACAATATAAAAACGATCTTTTTATTAAAGCCTACTTAGAAGCATTAGTAAAACGAAGTATAGACACATCTGTAACACAGCAAGAAGCTATTGAAGTATATAACCGAAATATTGAAATTTTTAAATTAAATGAAGAACTTATTAAGTTTAGGTACATTAATGTAAGTGATAACAATATAAATTTAAAAGACATCGAAGTCCGTTTTAAAAGATTCAATCAGGAAGATAAAACCATTTTAGATTCTATAGCAATTCAATTTAAATCCTACTCTCTTAATGATTCAATTTGGGTTAGATTAGAACAAGCCATTGCAGAAATTCCTGTTATTAATCCAGATAACAAAAAAGAACTGTTAAAAAAATCTAATTTTATACAACTCAAAGATTCATTAGGATTATATTTGATGCAAATTAATGAGGTGTTACATAGAAATGATTTGGCACCTTTAGAATATGTATTGCCAACTATAAAACAAATCGTTATTAATAAGCGTAAGTTGGAGTTTATTAAACAATTAGAAAAGGACATCACAAAAGATGCCATAAAAAACAAACAATTTGAAATTTTTAACTAAAGTGAAGTATTTAATATTAAGTGTTTTATTGTTGTTACCATTTGCAACAATTGCTCAAGAAATAATTGAAGAAAAAGAAGAAATAAAAGAAACCGTAAAAGAAGTGGATTCTACCCAACGCATAAAAATAGATGGTGTTGCTGCTGTTGTAGGTGATTTTGTGGTTTTAGATTCAGATATCGATAAACAATTCCTCCAATTAGAGCAAAATGGTATATCTACAAAAGATATTACCAGATGTCAGTTATTTGGTAAATTACTGGAAGACAAACTATATATGCATCATGCGATTCAAGATAGTTTAGACATTAATGATGCCGAAATTAGGTCAAATGTAGATCAACAAGTAAATGCCTTTGCTCAACAAATTGGCTCCATGAAAAAACTGCTTGAATTTTACAATAAAGATGAAGAACAAGAGCTTAGAGATGATATGTTTGAGCTTAATAAGAATGATAAAATGGCAAGTTTGATGCAACAAAATATTATTGAAGATATAGAAGTTACTCCAGAAGAAGTAAGGCAATTCTTTAATAGCATTCCTAAAGAAGAACGTCCAATTTTTGGTACAGAACTTAAAGTGGCACAAATTGTTGTAATTCCTAAAACCACTGAAGAAGAAAAACAAAAAGTAATTAATAGACTTAAAGAATTTAAGGCAGATGTTATAGATAATGGTGCTAGTTTTATAACAAAAGCAGTACTATATACAGACGATGTTCCATCAAGAAAAAATGGTGGAAAATACACATTAAACCGAAAACGCCCACAAATGGTTAAAGAATTTAGAGCTGTTGCATTTGCATTACAAGAAGGTGAAATTTCCGATCCTTTTGAAACCGATTTTGGCTATCATATCATTTTATTAGAAAAAATCAGAGGTCAGGAATACGATGTGCGTCATATTTTGTTAAGACCTAAAGTAACACAACAAGCTGTAAATGAAGCCAAAGAAAAAATAGAGCTAACCAGAAAGCGTATTGTTGATGGCGAAATTACATTTGCAGAAGCTGCAAGAGAAGTTAGTGATGAAGAGGAAACGAAGTATGAAGGAGGTTTGTTAATTAATCCTGAAACTCAAGATTATGTTTTTCCATTAACAAAAATGGACCCTGAATTATATTCTCAAATTCAAAACTTGAAAGATAAAGAAGTTAGTCTTGTACTTAAAGATTCAGATCGTATTAATCCAGAGAAGTTTAAAATACTAACCGTAACAGATAGAATAGATGAACACGAAGCCAATTTTGCTAAAGATTACGTTAAGATAAAAGAATTGGCATTACGAGAAAAACAGTTAAATGCAATCGAAAAATGGCAGGAAGAAAAAATTATGGATACCTTTATTAAAATAAATGGAGAGCAACGTGATTGTGAGTTTAATAGTAACTGGCTTAAAAATAAAAATTAATTCTTCATGTCTGATGTTGCTACTGTTGAGAAACTTGTTTTAAAATATAAAGCTTTAAAAATCGAAATCTCCAAAGTAATTATTGGTCAGGATGAGGTAGTTAATCAAATACTTATTTCTATTTTTTCTGGAGGACACTCGCTTTTAATTGGTGTTCCAGGTTTAGCAAAAACCCTAATGGTAAACACCATTGCGCAAGCTTTAGGACTCGACTTTAAACGTATCCAGTTTACACCAGATTTAATGCCAAGCGATATACTTGGTAGTGAGGTTTTAGACGAAAATAGGCAATTTAAGTTTTTAAAAGGACCAATATTCGCCAATATTATTCTAGCCGACGAAATTAACAGAACTCCACCAAAAACTCAAGCAGCATTATTAGAAGCAATGCAAGAACGCTCTGTAACTATTGCAGGACACAATTATAAATTAGACTTACCTTATTTTGTTCTCGCAACACAAAACCCAATAGAACAAGAAGGAACATATCCTTTACCAGAAGCTCAACTAGATCGTTTTATGTTTGCTATTAATTTAGATTATCCAACCTTTGCCGAAGAAGTAGAAGTGGTTAAGGTTACAACTTCAGATAAAGAAGTTGTAGTAAACCCATTGTTTACAGCACAAGAAATAGTAGATTTTCAACGTGTAATTCGCCGTATTCCAGTTGCAGATAATGTGGTAGAATACGCAGTAGAAATGGTAAGCAAAACAAGACCAGACAGCAATACTGCTAGCGATTTGGTAAAACAATATGTAGATTGGGGAGCTGGACCAAGAGCTTCACAAAATTTAATTTTATCAGCAAAAACGCATGCAGTTATTCAAGGCAAATTCTCTCCAGATATTGAAAATGTACAAGTAGTAGCCAATAGTATTCTTCGACATAGAATTATTAAAAATTACAAAGCCGAAGCCGAAGGTGTTACTGTAGAACAAATTATTAAGAGTTTGTTTTAGTTAATAAAATTTTTCTACTTTTTTTCTTAACATTTCTATTATTAATTTAATAAATATTCAATTCTATTTTGAAGAATATTTAAAAAAGCATTACAATTTATTCGCTTTATTGAATTATGTTCATTATTAACTCTAATCTGTTACATATCTTCCAAAATTCCTTTATATTTTGTATTTTTGCATCTGTTATTTGCCAAAGCTTTAGCATAGGCAAATAACATTAAAAATTTAAAAATTTAGTATATGGCATTCGATATTGATATGATAAAAAAAGTGTATTCAACTATGATTGAGCGTATAGATAAAGCTCGAGAAGTTGTTGGAAAACCACTTACTCTATCTGAAAAGATTTTATATGCACATCTTTGGGATGGAGTTCCAAATAAAGCATTTACAAGAGGAAATGATTATGTAGATTTTGCTCCAGATCGTATCGCTTTACAAGATGCAACAGCACAAATGGCATTATTGCAATTTATGCAAGCAGGAAAGAAAAAAGCTGCAGTTCCAACTACAGTACATTGCGATCATTTAATACAAGCAAAACAAGGTGCTGCTCTCGATTTAAAACGTGCCAATGAGGTGAGTAGTGAAGTGTTCGATTTTCTAGGATTAGTATCAAATAAATACGGAATTGGTTTCTGGAAACCTGGATCAGGCATCATTCAT
>CAYRVY010000281.1:0-3691 GCA_964427695.1 uncultured Flavobacteriaceae bacterium | reverse complement strand
TGCAACAATTATTAAAAAGCAACGAAGCCGAAATGCTTGCTGTAATTGGAAGACGAAGAGTTGGCAAAACTTTTTTAATACAAAATGTATTTAAAAAACATCTTTTTTTTGAGATAACCGGAATTCAAAACGCATCAAAAAAGGAACAATTATTTAATTTTACAAGACAACAAACGCTATTTTCCAAAGAACCTATTTCTTTGCCAAACATTAGTTCTTGGCATGAAGCATTTATACATTTAGAAACTTATTTAAAGAGTAATAAAAGTAGTCGTAAAAAAGTTCTCTTTTTTGATGAATTACCTTGGTTAGCATCGCCAAAATCTGGGTTCTTAAAGGCTTTATCTCATTTTTGGAACAATTGGGCAAGTAAACAAAACATACTTATTGTTATTTGTGGCTCTGCTGCTTCTTGGATGATAGACAAAGTTATACACAACAAAGGAGGTTTGCACAATAGAGTGACCAAACTTATTCGTTTGCAACCCTTTTCACTTTATGAAACCGAACTTTATCTTAAAAGCAGAAAAGTAAAATTAAGTCGGTATCAAATTGCACAAATTTATATGGTAATGGGAGGAGTTCCACATTATTTAAAAGAAATAGCAGTAGGCTTAAGTGCAGCACAAAATATAGATAAAATTTGTTTTAAAAAAGATGGTTTATTAAAAGACGAATTTATAAAATTATATCCAGCACTGTTTTCTAATGCAACAAAACATATAGCAATAATAAGAGTATTAGCAAAAAAATGGAAAGGGTTTTCAAGAGAAGAAATTCTTGCCAACAGTAAATTATCTGATGGAGGTACTTTTACCAAAATATTAGAAGAGTTAGAGAATTCTGGATTTATAACAAGCTATTTCCCTTTTGGAAAGAAAAAAAAGGATAAATTACTTCGTTTAACAGATGAATATTCTTTGTTTTATTTGCGTTTTATTGATAAAAATCGAAACACCTCTTGGCTTAATATAAGTCAATCACAAACATGGAAAAGCTGGAGTGGTTATGCTTTTGAAAGCCTTTGCCTAAAACACAGTAAAGCAATTAAAAAGGCTATTGGTATTGAAAAGATTTATAGTGAAGAATCAAGTTTTATTTTTAAAGCTACAAATGAAAGGCTTGGCTTTCAAATTGATCTGGTTATAGATAGAAATGATCAAATTATTAATATATGCGAAATGAAATTTTATGCTTCAGAATTTACTATTGACAAATCATATTCAAGAAAATTGCGACATAAATTAACAGGTTTTAAAGAACAAACGAAAACGAAAAAGCAATTGTTCTTAACTATGATTAGCACATATGGCATCAATGAAAATGAACATAAAATAGATTTAGTTCAAAATGATATTACTTTGGATGCATTATTTGAATAATCAAAATATATGTTAAACGCCTCGCTTTTTAAACTTTATAAAATCCCTATACTACTTGTTTTATCAAGTGTACTTTTTTACTTTTCTTTTGCTTATGATTTGGTAAGAACAGATTACACAAAGCTAATTATGCTTTATGTTGCATTGTTTTTCTTGTTTTATAAACTTGTGCAAATATCAAAACATAATATAAAATTCCTCACTTGGGTAGCTTTTGGTTATTTGTTTTTTAAATCTATAAGTGCTAAAGTTTAAAACTCTTATTGGAAATTTGGAGTTTTGTTAAACAGTTTGTGTATATGCTTAGTGCTGGATAAAAATGCAATATTTTTGGGTTTAGAACTTACTTCATAAACACAAAACCACCTTTAAATTATTATTATCCAGCATTAATTATTTTTTTGTTAGTCACTGGCTTTTCCTTTCAGATAAGTTTCAGGTGTCAAAATTGCTAATTTACTCTTTTTAAAATCCTTTATGTTTCTTGTCAAAATAACTTTAATTTTTCCATTTTCTATTGCAGAAAAATTTTGTAGGGCATCTTCAAAATCTTTGAATTCCGAATTTAGAGCGTTTAAAACTGCATTTTTGTCCATTTTGATAATTTCAATTATATTGAGAAGTTGCTTTATTTTTTCAACGATAATATCGTGTTTTGCTGTTTTTTTCAGTAAGTAATATACATTGGAAATTATCACAGGTGTTGTAAACCCACTTAATTTGTTTTCCTCACATAAATTTAGAATTTCTGTAGAATATTTTGCAAATGGTTTTCTATCAAAAAAGAAATCAAGTATTACGTCTGTGTCAATTAAAACTTTATCCATTTATAAATACTTTTCTTCTAAACGGCTTCCAAGTTCTTTTTTATAATCCATATTCTTAGGCATTTTAAAATATCCTTTTAAGGATTCTACAACTGGACTAAGTTTAATACTTTTCTGTTTTTGTTCTTCTTTTGTGAGCATTTTTAAATAATTCTCGATAATATCTGACAAGCTGCGATTTTTTTCTTTCGCATAGTTTTTTGCTCGTTTAATTATTTCTTGCTCAATCGTTAATGTAAGTTTTGTATTCATAATAATAAGTTTATTAGTTCTTATTATTACAAAGATACAAAATAAATTTCAAAATACGTGTTAATTTAATTTATTTTACACGTGTCTGTTGTGCTTATGGCTAATGTTAGGTTAAAGATTGTTTTAATTATGTTAGCCATATTACTTACCTAACGGCAGACAGGAACAAAGGTAGCCGTTTTTTCTTACAAAATCAAGTTGGTACTTCTATTATAAAAGCAACAGACAAATAATAGTATCTTTGGTTTATGCTATTAAACACTACATTTTTTAAGCTACACAAAATCCCTATAATACTTGTTTTATCAAGTGTGCTTTTTTATTTTTCTTTTGCTTATGATTTGATAAGAACAGATTACACAAAGCTAATTATGCTTTATGTTGCATTGTTTTTCTTGTTTTATAAACTTGTGCAAATTTCCAAGCATAATCTCAAATTTTTAACTTGGATAGCCTTTGGTTTTAGAGCCATTTTTATTTTATCTGTACCAAATTTATCTCAAGATTTTTATAGATTTATTTGGGATGGTCGTATGATTCTTGAAGGCATAAATCCATATTTATTTACTGTAGAATCGTTTATATCTAATGGTGAATTTCCTGTTTCTCAAGCACAAGAATTATATAGTGGAATGGGAGCGTTAAATGCAAGCCATTACACCAATTATCCTCCTGTTAATCAACTCTGTTTTGCAATTGCTGGATTATTTGCCGGAAAAAGTATTTTAGGCGCTGTAATAGTTATGCGATTATTAATAATAGCAGCCGATTTTGGAATCTTGTTTTTTGGTAAAAAACTATTGGAAAAACTAAACATTCCTGTTTATAATATCTTTTGGTATATTCTAAATCCGTTCATCATAATCGAGCTTACTGGAAATTTACATTTTGAAGCTGTGATGATTTTCTTTTTAGTATGGAGTTTGTATTTGTTGCATTCTGGAAAATGGAAATTTGTAGCAGTTGTTTTTACCTTATCGGTTTCCGTTAAATTAATTCCGCTAATTTTTCTTCCTTTGTTTTATCAGTGGTTTATGAAAAATAAAGAGGTTTCGACTGCGCTCAACCTGACAAAATTAATTGGATTTTACAGTGTTGTTAGCATTATAACTTTGCTATTATTTCTGCCTTTTTATTCATCAGAATTTGTGACTAATTATTCGCAAACTGTTGCTCTTTGGTTTCAAAATTTTGAGTTTAATGCCAGTTTATATTACATAGCTCGAGAAA
>CAYRVY010000280.1:0-3714 GCA_964427695.1 uncultured Flavobacteriaceae bacterium | reverse complement strand
TTAAAACAGCCATGTATCATGGTGATAATGTATTAATGATTATTGACCAAGACACTAATGAAGTACGTTATTTTAGTCGGAATTTAATGTGTCCGACTTCTGGCATTTCGTATCCAAATCCTGAACCTAATAATTTTTCATTCAATTCACCAAAAGGTGCTTGTTCAATATGTAATGGTATTGGTACGCTATATGAAGTTAATATTGAAAAAATAATTCCTGACGATTCTATCTCAATAAAAAATGGAGGATTAGCACCTCAAGGTGAACAAAAGGATAGCTGGCTTTTTAAACAGTTAGAATTGATTGCACAACGTTTTGAATTTAATCTAAACGATTCCATTAAATCTATTCCAAAAGAAGCTTTGGAAATGATTCTTTATGGTGGAAATGAAAAGTTTACAATTGAAAGTAAATCGCTTGGCATTACACGTAATTACGATATAGATTTTGAAGGCATTGCCAACTTTATCGAAAATCAATATAAGCACACAGATTCAACTTCAATAAAACGATGGACAAAAGACTATATGGATAAAGTGACCTGTTCAAAATGTAGTGGTTCTCGATTAAAAAAAGAATCGCTTTATTTTAAAGTTAATGGGAAAAATATTTCAGAATTAGCACAATTAGATATTGTAGATTTAGCAGATTGGTTTAATGATTTAGAGAATCATTTAACCGAAAAGCAACATATAATAGCTTCAGAAATTATTAAAGAAATAAAATCCAGAATCCAATTTTTATTAGATGTTGGCTTAGATTATTTATCTTTAGACAGACCCTCAAAATCTCTTTCAGGTGGTGAAGCACAGCGTATTCGGTTAGCAACACAAATAGGCTCCCAACTCGTTGGAGTATTGTATATATTAGACGAGCCAAGTATTGGATTGCACCAACGTGATAATGCAAAACTTATAAACTCATTAACAGCACTACGTGATATTGGAAACTCTATAATAGTAGTTGAGCACGATAAAGAAATGATAGAACGTGCAGATCATGTTATAGATCTTGGTCCGAGAGCTGGAAAACATGGTGGAGAAATTATTAGCCAAGGTACTCCTGAAGAATTAAAAAAACATCACACACTAACTGCCGACTATTTAAATGGCACTAAATTTCTCGAAACTCCAAAAAAACGTCGCAAAGGCAATGGAAAGAAAATAGTGCTTAAAGGTTGTACTGGAAACAACTTAAAAAATGTGACGTTAACAATTCCGTTAGGCAAAATGATTGGTATTACTGGTGTTTCAGGAAGCGGAAAATCAACTTTAATAAACGAAACGCTTTATCCTATTTTAAATAATTATTATTTTAATGGCAAAAAAAATCCATTAGCATATAAAAAAATAGAAGGATTAAAGCATTTGGATAAAGTTATAGAGATCAATCAATCTCCAATTGGAAGAACTCCTCGTAGCAATCCAGCTACTTATACAGGTGTTTTTAGTGAAATAAGAAGCTTATACGCAAAAATTCCTGAAGCAATGATTCGAGGTTACAAACCAGGACGTTTTAGTTTTAATGTTACTGGTGGACGTTGCGAAACCTGTAAAGGTGGTGGAGTGCGTGTTATAGAAATGAATTTTCTTCCAGATGTTTATGTTGAATGTGAAACTTGCTTTGGTAAACGATTTAATAGAGAAACTTTAGAAATTCGTTACAAAGGAAAATCGATTAGCGATGCACTAAATATGACTATAAATGAAGCTGTTCCTTTTTTTGAACACATTCCTAAGATTCATAGAAAACTTATAACTATTAAAGATGTAGGTTTGGGTTATATTTCATTAGGTCAACAGAGTACAACATTATCTGGTGGTGAAGCTCAACGTATTAAACTTGCTTCCGAATTATCTAAAAAAGATACAGGAAATACATTCTATATTCTCGACGAACCTACTACAGGACTTCATTTTGAAGACATTAGAGTGCTTATGATAGTACTAAATAAACTTGCAGATAAAGGTAATACGGTTTTAATAATTGAACATAATTTAGATGTTATTAAAATGGTAGATTATATTATTGATATTGGTTACGAAGGTGGAAAAGGAGGTGGTGAAATTATAGTTGAAGGCACTCCAGAAGAGGTTGCAAAACACAAAAAGAGTTATACTGCTCATTTTCTTAAAAAAGAACTAAATTAGCAAGTTGTAAAATTTAAACGTATGAAAAAGCAGCGACATCATAAAGGATGGAATGAAACAAAAACGAACGATTCTTGGGCGATTTTTAAAATCATGGGTGAGTTTGTTAATGGCTATGAAAAAATGAGCAGAATTGGACCTTGTGTATCCATTTTTGGCTCGGCAAGAACTAAACCAGACAATAAATATTATAAACTAACTGAGAGGATTGCTGAAAAAATTGTTGAAGCTGGTTATGGCGTAATTACTGGTGGAGGTCCTGGAATTATGGAAGCAGGCAATAAAGGCGCTCATCTTGCTGGAGGAACTTCGGTTGGTCTAAATATTGAACTGCCTTTCGAACAACATGATAATCCATATATTGATGCCAACAAAAATTTAGATTTCGATTATTTCTTTGTACGCAAAGTTATGTTTGTTAAATACTCCCAAGGTTTTGTCGTTATGCCAGGAGGATTTGGAACTTTAGACGAAATTTTTGAAGCTCTTACATTAATCCAGACCAAAAAAATTGAAAAGTTTCCAATTATAATGGTAGGAACAGAATTTTGGGAAGGCATTATGGATTGGATAAAAGACACTGTACTTGAAAAATTTAATAATGTTAGCGCAACCGATTTAGATTTAATACATCTTGTAGATACAGAAGATGAAGTTATAGAAATTTTAGATACTTTCTACAAACAACATGGAACGAGAATAAATTTCTAACATTTCAATACCTGTTTTTTCCAAAAAAAAATGAAAAAGAAACTTTTAATAACATTGATAGTATTTTCCTGTGCCTTTATTAATGTGTCTTCACAAGAAACATTTAAGGTCATGTTTTACAACTTACTTAATTTTCCGCTTCAGAATGCTACAAAAATACAAAATTTAGAAATAATTTTAGAAGATTATAGCCCAGATGTGTTTATGGTTTGCGAACTTAACAACCAAACAGGAGCGGATGCTATATTAAACACACTACAAACTATTAATCCAAATTATGATAGTGCAGTCTTTGTAACAAATTCTTCCGATGATACTATTGGAGATCAAAACGATTTTCAAAATTTTATATATTTTGATAATTCAAAATTTATTCTCGAAAGTCAAACGATTGTGCCAACACTTTTTAGAGATTTTAACCATTATACATTCAAATTAAATACAGCAAATCAAGCTTTTAATCCCATTTTTATCCATTTTATAGTGTGTCATTTAAAATCATCAAGTGGTACAACAAATCAAAATTTAAGAAAGCAGATGGTTGATGATTTAATAACTTATCTAGATACCTTACCAAGTACAGATTATGTAATTTTAGGTGGAGATCTTAATGTATATACAAATTCTGAACCCGCTTTTGTTGAGTTATTAGATGCAACAAATAATATCACTTTTGTAGATCCTGCTAATCGTGTTGGTAGTTGGCATAATAACACTAATTATGTTGATGTATTTACACAATCTACAAGAACACAAACAGGTTTAGGTGGCGCAACAGGTGGTTTTGACGATCGCTTCGATTTTATTTTAACTTCAGAAAATATGCTTACAAATCCTGATATTTTTTATG
>CAYRVY010000279.1:0-3725 GCA_964427695.1 uncultured Flavobacteriaceae bacterium | reverse complement strand
TTTTTATTTTGTGTCCAGAACTCTATAGAACTACGTCCTGTAATGTCGCCAACTCCAAATTTAGATTCGTTCCAGCCTCCAAACGAAAACGGTTCTCTTGGCACAGGAACACCAATATTAACACCTATCATTCCAGCGCTTGCACGTTCCATAACTTGCTTTGCTAATCCACCACTTTGTGTAAATACAGCAGCAGCATTACCATAGTTTGATCCGTTTTCAATTTCGATAGCTTCATCCAAATCTTTTGCTCTTATAATAGATATTACTGGACCAAAAATTTCTTCGGTTGCTACAGACATATCTGTCGTTACATAATCTATAATAGTAGGACCAACATAAAATCCGCCTTCTTTTCCTTCAACTGTCGTATGTCTTCCGTCAAGTAAAATTTTAGCACCATTTTTTTCAGCTTCAGCGATATATGCTTCAATACGTTCTTTTGCTGCAGCACTAATTACAGAACCTAAATTATCTCCAGGAACTAATGTTTTAGCTTCTTCTACCATTCTATCTATAATATGCTGAATGTTATCTACACCAACCATAACTGATGCTGCCATGCAACGCTGACCTGCACAACCAGACATAGAAGCCACAACATTAGATGCTGTCATTTCGGGATTGGCATCTGGAAAAACCAACAAATGATTTTTTGCACCACCAAGTGCTACACATCTTTTTAATGTTGATGTTGCGCGTTTATATACAATTTTGGCTACTTTTGTAGAACCTACAAAGGATACAGCTTTAATATCTGGATGATCGCAAATAGCTTCAACCACTTCTTTTCCTCCATTTACCAAATTAAAAACACCATCTGGAAGTCCTGCTTCCTTTAGCAGCTCAGCCATGCGTACAGTACTCAAAGGTACTATTTCAGAAGGTTTCATAACCATTGTATTTCCGAGAACTAAAGCGTTAGGCATCGTCCAGTGTGGTACCATATTTGGAAAATTGAATGGTGTTATCGAAGCTACAACACCAAGTGGTTTGCGTTCAATTCTGCATTCTACTCCTTTGCTTACTTCCTGAACTTCGTTTACCACTATTTGAGGCATAGATACTGCAAATTCGCAAAGTTCCATGCTTTTTTCAACTTCGGCTTTGGCTTCACCGTAAATTTTACCATTTTCGAGTCGTACTAATTTAGTTAGCTCATCCATATGCTTTTCAAGAAGTGCTCTATATCTAAAAAAGATTTGAACTCTATCCTTAAATGTCATTGCTGACCAAGTTGGAAATGCATTTTTTGCTGCTTGTACAGCTTTATCAACGTCTTTATAGGTTGAAAGAGGAAGTGTAGAGATAACGCTTCCATCAATTGGACTTATTACATCCATTGACGATTGTCCGTTTTTCCCGTCCCGATAGCTATCGGGAGTTGTCGGGACGAATTGGCCATTTATATAATTTTTTACTTCGGAAAGTTCTGCTGTAAGATTCATTATCATTAATTAATTTATGTTTTAGACAAAAAAGAATACTATTAATAAATTATCAATTACGCCGACAATTTCTAATTGTATTCTAATCTCAAATATAAGGAAATAATATGATTAATTTCTTATTGATGCGAATGGAACACTGATGACGCTGATTTAGCAGATTTTCGCTGATAAAGAAGACACGAATTTTACTAATTAACACAAAAAAATATAAAACAAATAAATTATTTCACAGAGACTCACAAAGAAAACACTTTGCGCATTTGTGAGAAAAGGGCATCATATTTAATCATAAAAAATCTGCGTTCTATAAAACTTCTAAAGAAGTAAACTTGAAATTTGTACCATCAAACAGACCTTTGTCACTTAATTTTAATGAAGGAATCACCAACAATGCCATGAATGATAAGGTCATATAAGGAGCATGAAGTGTGCTTCCTAATTGTTTTGCCATTTTATCGAGTTCTGCATATTGCTTACCAATAGTTTTACCATCTTTATCACTCATAATTCCTGCAATTGGTAGTGAAACCACATGTTCTTCTGAATTTGAAACCGCACAGATTCCTCCTTTGCTTTCTATAATTAAATTAACAGCTTTACAAATCGCCTCATCTGAAATACCAACTGCAACAATATTATGTGAATCGTGCCCAACAGAAGATGCAATTGCGCCTTCTTTGAGTCTGAAATTCTTTATAAATGCAATAGATGGCTCTTGGTCGTTATAACGATTAACAACCGTTATTTTCAATATATCCTTATCAACATTTGAGATGAGGTTTCCGTTTTTAATTAAAGCATCTTCAATAATTTCGTTTGTTACTAATTGTCCTTCAAGAGCTTCAATAACACGAATTTGTTTTGCAGAAGATTCAAATTTAAAATCTTCAACTTCTTTTTTATTGGTGTGAAAGTTATTCAATATTTCAAATGGAACAGATTCGATTTTTGAAACACCTTTATCGAACACTAACTCACCATTTATATATGTTTGAAGTACTTTGAAATTTGTTAAGTCTTCTACAACAGTAAAATCGGCGAAATCTCCTTCTTGTAATAATCCAACATCAAGATTATAATGTTTCACAGGATTTATACAAGACATTTGCAGGACTTTAAAAACATCCATTCCTTTTGCAACAGCTCTTGCACAAAGTGAATTGATATGGCTTACCATTAAGTCGTCAGGATGCTTATCGTCACTACAAAACATCATATTCTCAAAATGTTCAGGAAGTAAATCGATTAGTGTTTCAAAGTTTTTGGCAGCCGAACCTTCACGAATAATGACTTTCATACCTTTTTGAAGTTTCTCTAATCCTTCTTCGTAAGTAAAACATTCATGGTCTGTAGAAATTCCAGCAGCAATATATTTAGTAACATCGTCTCCTCGCAACCCTGGAGCATGACCATCTACAGGTTTATTAAAGTGTTTTGCCCAAGCTATTTTTTTTAACACTTCTTCGTCATTAAATAAAACACCTGGATAATTCATCATTTCGGCTAAATACTTGATGTCTGGATTAGCCAATAATGTTTTAATATCTTCAGCATCTATAATCGCTCCAGCCGATTCAAAGCTTGTAGCAGGAACACATGATGGTGCTCCAAAATTAAATTTGAATGGTACTTTTTTTCCGTTGGAAATCATAAACTCTACTCCTTCTACACCAAGTACATTTGCAATTTCATGAGGATCGGAAACGGTAGCCACAGTGCCATGAGTTACCGCGAGTTTTGCAAATTCGGAAGGTACTAACATTGAACTTTCAATATGAATATGAGCATCTACAAATCCTGGAAGAATGTAATGATTTACATTGTGTTCTTTCTCAATAATTGAAGTGATTTTCCCATCTTCAATGGTAATTTCGCCTTTGTAAATGCGCTTGTTTTGTATGTTTACTATTCTGCCTTGTAATTTCATATTCATTTCCCATGAAAGTGGAAATCTTTTTTAATTAGCCACAAATACACGAATATTTATGTTATTTACCAAACTATGAATTTATACCAAGACCTCACAGGTTTTAAAAACCTGTGAGGTCTATTTTTGAAAGAACCTATTTTAATTCAATCTTTAAAATTTGTTTTGTTTTGTCTGTTACTTTAAAACGTTCGTCTGCTCTTTTGTTTATAATCCAAACAATGTCTTCTTCAGAACACAATAACCAAACATTTTCTTTATCAATTAAAGATAGCTTTGCATCTTTAAAAAACTTGCTTAATTTCTTTTTTCCTTTCATTCCAAAAGGATAAAAATAATCGACTTCT
>CAYRVY010000278.1:0-3731 GCA_964427695.1 uncultured Flavobacteriaceae bacterium | reverse complement strand
GCCGCTGGAAAAGGCATAAATTCCGGCAAAAGCGCAGCCACTTCTGCCTTGGGAAGAGAAGGAATTATTCATGGCAGTAAAACCTTATTGATGCAAACCAACGATGGACAAATTACAGAACCTTATTCAATTTCGGCAGGACTGGATTATCCAGGAGTTGGACCAATGCATGCTCATTTATATACATCTGGAAGAGCAGAATTTATCTCTATTACTGATGATGGAGCTATGAAAGCAGGTTTGGAATTATCCCAATTAGAAGGTATTATTCCTGCCATAGAAAGTGCTCATGCACTGGCAATTTTTGAACAGAAAACATTTAAACCAGATGACATTGTTGTAATTAATTTATCTGGTCGTGGCGATAAAGATTTAGAAAATTATATAGACTATTTTAATCTATAGATTTTGCATTTCCACGAAGGTGGAAATCTCATTATTGAACTTAAATTAATAATTTAAAATGGATGTTCATTATGTATACATATTAACCAATAAGAATCATACTGTTTTATATGTTGGTCGAAGTAAACAATTAAAAAAGCGTTTAATTCAACATAAAAATAATAGGATAAAAACCTTTACAGGAAAATATAATATTGATAAGCTTGTGTATTTTGAAACAACAAAATATGTCAACAACTCTATTAAAAGAGAAAGGCAAATAAAAAAATGGAATAGGGAATGGAAGATCAACTTAATTAATATTTTAAATCCTGATTGGAAAGACCTTTCGGAATATATTTAAAAAAAGATTATAAATAGCAATTTAGAAAGATATTAAAAAGATTTCCGCCTACGCGGAAATATAAAAATTCACTTATTCAATGAACAGAATAAACCAAAAATTAAAAGAGAACAAAAAACTACTCTCAATTTACTTTACAGCTGGTTATCCAAATTTAGATGACACAACTACAATCATTCAAAATTTAGAAAAATCTGGTGTTGATTTTATAGAAATTGGTCTGCCATTTAGCGATCCTTTGGCTGATGGTCCAACCATTCAAGCAAGTTCTACAAAAGCCTTAAAAAATGGAATGACCACCAACCTACTCTTTGAGCAACTTAAAGACATTAGAAAAACCGTTTCAATTCCTTTACTTATAATGGGTTATTTTAATCCAATGTTGCAATATGGTGTAGAGGCTTTTTGTAAGAAATGTCAAGATATAGGAATAGATGGATTGATTATTCCTGATCTTCCTGTTGATGTTTATAACGACCAATACAAAACCATTTTTGAAAAACACGGATTAATCAATGTGCTTTTAATTACACCACAAACATCTGTAAATCGTATTCATTTTATCGATTCTATTTCCAAAGGATTTATTTATATGGTGAGTTCTGCAAGTGTTACAGGAAGCCATTCAGGATTTGGAGAAGAACAAACCAACTACTTTAAACGCATTGCAGATATGCAGCTCAACAATCCACAAATTGTTGGTTTTGGAATTAACAATAATGAAACTTTTAACCAAGCTACACAGTACACAAAAGGCGCTATTATTGGATCTGCGTTTATAAATCATTTGACTAATGAAGGTGTGAATAGAATTGATAGTTTTGTAAAATCATTAGAAAAATAAAATCTCCTTCCCTCCCGATAGCTATCGGGATTAAGGGAAGGTGTCAAACGTAACTTTGTGAAGTTTGACTGAAGGGTTAACCACCTCGTCTTCCGATTTTTAATCGGAATCCACTCCTCCTTAAAAAAAAGGAGGAGAAACTATTAACAATTATGGGATTAAATATCGTTTTAATAGAACCCGAAATCCCAAACAATACAGGTAACATTGGTCGTTTGGCTTTAGCTTCTGGTTCTAATTTACATCTGGTAAAACCCTTTGGATTTAAAATTGATGACACGCAATTAAAGCGGGCTGGATTAGATTATTGGCAACACATCAACCTCTTTATTTACGAAAATATTGAAGATTTCTTTACTAAAAACAAAAATGTAACTATGGTGTTCTTATCCAGCCATGGAACAAAAGACCATTGGTCGATAGATTTTAAAGATAATATGTTTCTTGTTTTCGGAAAGGAATCGGTTGGATTATCAAAATCTATAACTGAAAAACATTCAGACAAGCTGTTTAAAATTCCATTATATAGTAAACAGGTTAGAAGCCTAAATCTAGCAAATGCAGTAAGCATTGTAGTATATGAAGGTCTTAAACAAATTAGATAAGTCGGGTTTGACTTTGTAAGAGAAAACAACTATCTTCGTTTAATCACGCTTTAGCATGACTAATACGAATTAAAACTCTGATTAGATTAAAGTTGGCAATAATTCTTAAAATATTAGTAAACAATATTTTAAGAACTAAGTATTTATTGATTTATCTATCTTTGGTTTATTATTGTTAAAATAATTGCATGATACCTTTTCAAAAACTAGTTCGAACACTTAGAAAATCTAGCTTAGATGATATAGCTAAAAAGGCAGGTATAAAAAATGATACTTTAAGCAAAAGGGAATTACTTGATAAAATAGAGAGATTATTCGAAAAACCAGGTAGTGAGAAAAAGTTTATTCATACAAATCTTTTCCATATTGGATTTCCAATTTTAATGTTACTTATAGGGTTTATTCTTGGACAAGTGACTGACATTCCCAATACTGAAGTTAAAGCAGACATTATAGAAAGGAATATTATTGAAAGTGTCTTAAATTCTGAAATAGAAAATATAACACTGCTTTTATATTTAAAAAAGGAACTTAAACCAGACAATTATGTTTATGATGGGTTTTTAATAAAAATGCGTAGTTCGAAGAGAACAGAACCAGAAAGTTTAGAAGCATTATTCATGGTTAATAAAGGAGGAAATAAAGAGAAAGGACAAGTTTGGTCGTTAGTATGTGAAACTTTTGCTCGTAAGGATTATAAGTCTAAGATAAGGACTGGATATTCTCAGCAGCCTTACGAAAGCTCTTTAAATATCATTCCTCTTCCTATTAGTTTGAAAAATTCTAAAGTTAAGCCGTTTGAAATTGTACGTGAATTAGATGAATGGGATATTGAATTATTTCTGCCTAAAGAAATTTCTAAATTTGTTCATAAGGTACGATTAGTTGTGAATTCAGGGTATCAATTTAAAGAATATACTACGGTTTTTGAAAAAGAAATCGTCGAAAGTGATTGGGAGAATACAGAATATGAGATAAATAACAATTTTGAATTAGATATGAAAATGACGCACAAATATGTTAAAAACATTGATGGTTTTCTAAATGAATGGGAAGTAGATATTAATAAATCATCTATAGATACTTTGAAAAATTCTCTTCCTGATATATTTCGAGTAGGTTATTAGATTAATTAATCATCAATTTGCAGCTGGACTTAATTCACTTTTTTTAATTCTTATCTAAATAAAAAGTATTGGGGAAAATGTAAGAGAATAACTATTGCCAACAAAAGCTCATATGCAATGGCACCCCGCGGGAAGCTACTGCTCAAAGCCAAACCGTTAAATGAAACTCTTAAATATTAAATCCCTTTTTCGTAGCTTTCACGATCTCTTACAAGATACTAAAGACTCATTTTAAATTAAACACATGCATTTCGACACACTAGCCAAAGATTGGGATGATGACCCAAAAAAAACCGGAAGAGCAAAAGCGTTTGCTGAAGAAATTACAAATTTTATTAAACCAAATCCTTCTTGGAATGCTCTTGATTTTGGTTGTGGTACTGGATTATTGAGTTTTCAGTTAAAAA
>CAYRVY010000277.1:0-3733 GCA_964427695.1 uncultured Flavobacteriaceae bacterium | reverse complement strand
AAATTTCAGGAAAAATTTATAAATCAGCCTTTAACCATTATAAAGAAAAAATGGAGCGTAATGCAGATTTTGCTTTTCCTGTTATTAAAAATGTATATGAAACTCAACGAGATAAATTTAAGCGTATTGTGGTTCCTTTTACAGATGGCGTAAAAAGTATTCAAGTAATTACCGATCTTGAAACAGCCTATAAAACAAATGGAAAACAGCTTATTACAGACTTCGAAAAAAATATTTCTCTTGCTATTATAGATGATGCCTGGAAAACACATCTACGCAAGATGGATGAGTTAAAACAATCGGTTCAACTCGCTGTTCACGAACAAAAGGATCCTTTATTAATTTACAAATTCGAGTCTTTTGAGTTGTTTAAAGCAATGATAGACCAAGTTAATAAAGATGTTATTTCTTTCTTGTTTAAAGGCGAATTGCCTCAAGAAACCACTAACACAATTCAGGAAGCACAAGCAAGACGTAGAGAAAATGTAGAAACTAGTAAAGAGGAAATCCAAAATATGGATGAGCGTTCTGCCGAAAACAGAGCTGCTGGTAATACTCAACGCCAACACGAAGTTGTAGAAACCATAGTAAGAGATCGACCAAAAATTGGACGTAACGATCGTGTTACTATAAAACACGTTATGAGTGGCGAAAATAAAACCCTTAAATATAAACAAGCTGTGCCTTTAATCACAAAAGGCGATTGGGTTTTGGTTGAAGAGTAATTAATTCCTGCGAAAACAGGAATCACAAGAAATTTTTAATCCTGATATCATCGATGTTAGGATTTTTTATTATCAAAATTGATAGTAATTGTATAATGATTAACATGAAGATTGTATGATGAAATTCCCTTCTTCGAGGGAATTGACAGTTTTACTGCATCACTACATTACTATATTTTGCATTTATAACAATAGTTTTACCACTGCTTAAATTACCAGTAGAAAAAGAAGATGTATTTTCTTTTGTTTTCTTGTCAGGATGTTGAAAACGTGTTTGTGTTCCTTGATATTGAAAATTAAATGCTGTTTTTGGCAAAGTAATTAGAGCATCACTGTTTTCTAATACTATATTTAAGTTATTAAAAGAATCTAGGATATTATGAATAGTTAAATCGCCAAAACTACCATCGATCATAGAATTTCCAGATAAATAATCAATAGTTACATTAGATGAGTTAGCATGAAGAATTAATGATTTTACATTTTTTAATAATACTTTGTCCACATAATTTAATTTTAACTCTCCAGCATTCCAGTTTGTAACTTTAACTGGAGTATAAGAAGCATTGATGGAAGTTTCGCTTCCATCAATGTTTTCTGCTAATAAAGTTGAATGAGATAAATTAGCTTTTAAGTTATGTATTACAGATACAATTTTAAGTTCGCCATGACGTACATTTACTTTAAGTTTAGCGTCTTTAGGCATTCTTATTTTTATGGTCTTAATAACTTTACCGCTTCTTGAAGATTCTAATCTCTTTTTAAAATGTATGTTTCTTTTTTCTCTTGCTTCTTCTCTTTTCTCTAATTCCTTTACACGTGAAAGTTGCCTTTCTTCATGTTTTTCTAATCGCTTCTCTAGTGCTTTTGCTCTTGCTTCCGTTTTAGCTTCCCAATCTTTTCCAAACTTCTCTCCAAATTTTTCGCCCCAAGCTTCCATCTCTTTAGCCCAATTACCATCCATTTTTTTACTCCAGATTTCCATTTTAGCTTCATACTCTTTTCCGAATTTTTCTCCCCAAACTTCCATTTTTTTACCATAAAATTCACCAAATTTTTCTCCCCAAGCTTCCATTTCTTTAGAGTATTTATCAAAATCGGTTTTAGAAAATTCTTTAGCCCAAGCCTTCATTTTATCCTTATAAGCTGCACCATACTTGGCTTCATATTCTTGACTCCATTTTTCAAGATAAGCTTCTCCTTCTTTTTTATAGGTATCGAAATCGAAATTTACATTATGTACTCCTTCAGGCAATTCAGGTAGTTCTGGCATCTCTGGCATTTCTGGCATCTCTGGCATTTCTGGCATCTCTGGCATTTCTGGTAATTCTGGCATCTCTGGCATGTCTGCCATTACAAATTGTAACTCTTCTAATGCTCTTAATGCTTCACCATCAAATTCGAAATTGAAATCAAAGTCCCAAGAATCTCTTGTTCCTCCACTTGTTGAAATAGAAATGTTATCTCCAGACCCTGTTACTTCTACATCCCAACTTTCTAAAATGTTTTGAAGTTCTTCTTTAGTTAATTCTTTACTTTCGATATAAGCTTCTACTTTTACTTCGTTTTTGTTCCAAGTATCAAATTCTATATTGGTATAACTTGTATCTAAATTTAAGGTAACATCCTTATTTGCTTTAACTGTTTGCGTCGTTTTTTTAAGTTTTTGCTGTGCATTTAAGCTAAATACGCTTAAAAAAAGGAATGCTAATGTTATACATTTAAACTGTTTCATAAGTATCATTTTTAAATTTTTTTAAAAGAACTATGTTTGTAATTCTTCATAAATATTATTAGATTCATTTAATTCACTTAATTTTTCCTTTAAACTATATAATAGATTTAAACGTAATTTAAGATTATCGATTAATGCATTAATCGTTTGTTCTTTAGGTCCTGCTTGAGTTAGATCTTCTTCCAAACGAGTATATTCTTTATTTAATTCGTCAAGTCTCACTAAATAGCCATCAAAAAGCTCTTTACTTTCTGGCGTAACTTTCATTTTAGATAACTCTAAATTGATGTTTGCCAAATAATAATCTTCAACCTTCTTAAATTGCGGAGATATATCTCCTAAAGATTTTCTTGCTACAGTTATTTCTGCAGGAAGTTCTTCTGTTTCTGAACCAATAAGTTGGTAAGCTCCAAAACTGAAACCAATTAACAGTATTACACTAGCTGCAATATTTAAAAATGTAAATATGCTTTTGTTAGATTTTACTGGAAGTTCTTTATCCAATTTCTTCAAAAATCTTGCTTCATGTCCTTTTGGCATTTTATCTTTAAATACCTTTAGTTCATTTTCGAACAGTTTTCTAATGTCTTGTGCCATTGTGTAATAGTGTTAATAATTCTTTTAATTTTGTTTTACCTCTCGACAATTGTGTACGTGATGCTAATTCTGTAATGTTTAATACGTCTGCTATTTCCTGATGGTCATAACCTTCAATTAAAAACATCATTACAACATATTTGTACTTATCTGGTAACTTACTAATTGCATCTTTTACTTCGTCTAAAGTAATTACATCGTCAACCAACCATTCGTCTTCATAACTCGAATCGACTACTTTTAAGTGCAGCTCATCTAATTCTAACATTTGCTGTTTTTTAGATTTAAGTAAATCGATGCTTTTATTAATAACGATACGTTTTAACCAAGCACCAAACGTCACTTCAGCTTTATATTGATGTAGTTTAGCAAATGCTTTAATAAAGGATTCTTGTACGATATCTTCAGCTTCAAGAGTGTTCTTTATAAAACGTTTTGCAACAACAAACATTCCGTCACAATACTGATTATACAACTGTAATTGCGCTTTACGATTGTTTTGTTTGCATTTTTCGATGATGTTTATTGTAAGCGTACTCAATTTTGGTGTTTTGGTTAGGATTAATTAAACCTCGAAAATTAAATTAATCAATTTTAAATTCAGCTGAAAGATTATTTTAATTTTTTTGGTTTCATATTAAAGACGACACATAATTTAAGATGTTGCAAAAAGATA
>CAYRVY010000276.1:2203-3755 GCA_964427695.1 uncultured Flavobacteriaceae bacterium | reverse complement strand
TAATGGCTTTAAATTTAAAGGAATTAATTTACGATAAGTTTAGAGGATTTAAACGGTTTCAAGTTTTAATATTAGTAACAGAAGATACACAAGAAGAAGTAAGACTTTTAAAAAAAGAGATATATCAACATGACGAACTTAAGTATTGGCATTTTGTTTATGCTAATGAAAATCAGATAAAAAAAGTATATAATAGTTTATCTTCAAAGCAAAGTTTAAATATAAATTTATCAAGCAATAATGTGTTTATTATAGATAAAGATTTAAATCAAAGAGGGAGAAAGGACGATAGAACAGATAAAGAGAAAGAAAAGAATGCATCAGTTTACGGATTAGATTCTTATAATTGCATTCAAATTGCAGAGCTTAAACACAAAATGGGAGATGATATGCGTATTTTATTTACAGAGTATAGACAAAAACGAAAAGGAAAGTTTGATTCTACAAAGAGAAGAGCAGACGATTTAAAAAAATCAAGATGAAACGAGCAATTAAAAAAAAGCATCTAACTTAAAAAATGATTAATAACGAACTGCATATGACCTATTATAAACAATAAGAATTACACATGAAAAAGACTAATTACTCTTACGTTGGGATTGCATTAATTGTTTTAGTGTTCGGCATTATTTTTATTCCTAAAATTATTGATAGAATTAGAAATAACGATATTATACGTAACGAAAGTAGAAGTGATTTAACTAGTGAAAAATCCTATGTTTCAGATTTAGCTTTTTTAGAAATTAATGGAACACCTAAAAAAGTTCCAGCATTTAGTTTTGTAAATCAAAATGGGAAAACAATTACCAATAAAGACTATGAGGGCAAAGTGTATGTTGTAGAATTCTTTTTTACCACTTGTCCAACTATTTGTCCTAAAATGAATAGAAACTTGGTGCAAATTCAAAATAGTTTTACAGGGTTTCAGAATTTTGGTATTGCATCATTTACAATAAATCCAGAGTATGACACTTCCGAAGTTTTAAAACAATATGCCAAACAATCCGGAATAACAAACCCAAATTGGCATTTAATGACAGGAGATATTGATGCTATATACAAATTGGCTAACGAAGGCTTTAATTTATATACAGCAAAAAATGATGAAGCTGATGGCGGATTTGAACATTCAGGTAATTTTGCTTTGATTGATAAAAACGGGTTTATTCGATCTAGAATGACAGAATATGGAAACCTTCTAATATATTATAATGGAATTATTTCGGAAGAAGAAATGATGAATGATGAAGGTTATAAAGAAGAAATAAGTATGTTAAAAGAAGACATAAAAAAGTTATTAAATGAGTGAAAAACAAAACATAGAAAACGAAAAAAAATACAATAAATGGATTGTAATTCTTTCAATTGTAATTCCACTTGTGGTAGCTTTAATGTTTGGTGTTAAAATTCCAAATGTAGAACCTTTATCGTTTTTGCCACCTATTTATGCTTCAATAAATGGATTTACTGCATTATTACTAATAACAGCATTTTGGGCTATTAAAAATAAAAAAATTAAACTTCATGAGCGATTAGTGAAAACAGCTATTAT
>CAYRVY010000276.1:0-2103 GCA_964427695.1 uncultured Flavobacteriaceae bacterium | reverse complement strand
TATTGGAGAAATCGAAGATTAGACGAAACAAAAAATAAAATAAACCCAATGAGTCAAATGTCCGCAGGACAGAGAGGCTTTTTAAAATGAAACAAAAACTGTTTTTCATAATATTATTTTTATTAATTGCACTTCCAGCAGAAGCACAATGTGCTATGTGTCGTGCAGTTTTAGAAAGTGAAGAAGGACAAGCCACTGCTGAAGGCATAAATAAAGGAATTATTTATTTAATGGCATTTCCTTATATACTTATTGGTGGCTTGGCTTTCTTTATCTACAGAAATCTAAAAACTAAATAGTTGCTTTTTTAACATTTTATTAAAACAATAATTTGTAACATTTTTTTTCTTTTGCAGTCTAACTATAAAGTTAACTAAACAGTAATGTTTAAAATGGCTTTATAAATAACACTAACTATGCTCAAAATAAGCAATCTACACAAATCCTATGCAATTGGTGATTCCAGTTTACATGTACTTAAAGGAATAGATTTAGATATTCAAGACGGAGAAATGGTAGCTATTATGGGCTCATCAGGTTCAGGTAAATCTACATTACTCAATATAATTGGGATGTTAGATGAAGCAGATTCTGGTGAATATATACTCGACGGATTACCTATAAAAAATCTTACTGAAAAAAAAGCAGCGGTTTATAGAAATAAATTTTTAGGATTTATTTTTCAATCTTTCAACCTTATCAATTATAAGAATGCATTAGAAAATGTAGCATTGCCTTTGTATTATCAAGGCATGAAGCGTAAAGAGCGTCAAAAAAAAGCGCTGTTTTTTTTAGAAAAAGTGGGATTAACAGATTGGGCACATCATTTACCTAAAGAACTTTCAGGAGGACAAAACCAACGTGTGGCAATTGCAAGAGCTTTAGCAGCGAATCCTAAATTATTATTAGCCGATGAACCAACAGGAGCATTAGATACTGGAACTTCGTATGAAATTATGGAATTCATTCAACAACTAAATGACGAAGGAAAAACCATTTTAATTGTAACTCACGAAGAAGACATCGCAAACATGTGTAAACGAATTGTACGTTTGCGAGATGGTATTATTATGGAAGATACATTTGTAAACCAAGTAAGAGCAAAGCAAAATGTTTGATATAGATCTTTGGCGAGAAATATTTCAGAGTATTAAAATGAACAAGACCAGAAGTTTACTGTCTGGATTTACTGTGGCATTTGCAATTTTATTATTTACTATACTTTTTGGTATTACTAATGGCTTACTCAATACATTTGCTGAAGCATTTAAAGATGATGCAATAAATAGTATAGTGATTTATCCAGGAAAAACTACTAAAGCTTATAAAGGTCTTCAGGCTGGAAGACAAATTCAATTAAAAAATGAGGATCACGATTACATATTAGATGAGTTTGGAAATAAAGTAGAATATATGACCTCAAGAATCATGATAAACGTTAATGCATCTTTCAGAAACGAAAAAAATAGTTATACGGTTAGAGCAATACATCCAGACAATCTTTTTATAGAACAAAACAAAATACAGGAAGGAAGATATATTAATCAGCGAGACTTAAATAATAAAACTAAAGTTGTCATAATTGGAAGATTGGTTGAAGAAGATTTGTTTCTAAAAACAAAGGCTCTTGGTAAGTATCTAAATTTAAGCGGGATTCCATATAAAGTTGTAGGAGTATATACCGATGATGGAGGAGATGATGAAGAACGTATGCTATACATTCCAATAACAACTGCTCAACTGTTGTATGGCAATAATGATTATGTTGACAGGATGTATCTCACCTATAATCCTGAAATGGATTATGATAAAGCACTTGCTTTTGGTGTTTTAATGGAGAAAAAGCTAAAGAATCGTTTTTCTATTGCACCTACCGATCAAAGAGCGATTAGAGTACAAAACAATGCGCAAGGCGCTAAAATTGTAAACCAAATGTCCTTTGGTTTAGGACTTATGGTTTTAGTTATTGGGTTTGGAACTTTAATAGCAGGTATTGTTGGGATTAGTAATATCATGATTTTTATTGTTAAAGAACGCACTAAAGAAATAGGTATTCGTAAAGCATTAGGAGCACAGCCAAGACAAATTGTATCTATTATTTTA
>CAYRVY010000275.1:0-3765 GCA_964427695.1 uncultured Flavobacteriaceae bacterium | reverse complement strand
TTGGTTAATAATATTAATCATTTTCTTAAATCGGGAAATGTTCGAGCATTTTCCGGTTTTTTTTATCTTAAAACGGTTATTTTTAATAGTACCATTTATAGATAATATCGTTTTTGATTTTTTATTTAATTTCGTTTTTTTTTGTCATACAGAATTTGTTAGTTAATAATTATTTGATTGTTTATTATTGAGTAGTTTATACCATAGTTTCTATTAAAAGCTTCTAATACTTGTTCAATAGTTTCAATATCAAAACTGGCTGTAAAAAACTCCTCGTCTAATGCTCTATTATTATTCATAATAGTTACATCATAATGTCTTTCTAATTTTTTCAGGATTGTCTTAAAAGGTAAATGCCGAAATAAAATTCTTCCATCTATCCAAGCTGTATGCATCGCTATATCTGTCTTTTCAATTAAAATTTTATCATTTCGTTTATTCCATATAGCTTGATATCCAGGTTTTAATAAGGATGCTGTAGTTGGGTCATACTCATTATTATTATCGAATATACTTACCGAGCCTTCTACCAATACGGTATTAATTATATCATTTTCAGGATAAGAAGACGCATTAAACTTTGTGCCTAATACTCTTACTCCAACATTATTCATATTAACAATAAAAGGATGCTTGGCATCCTTGGTAACATTAAAAAAGGCTTCCCCATTTAAATACACTTGTCTTTTTTCTCCTTCTAAAAATTTAACAGGGTACTTTAAAGATGTACCAGCATTTAAATGAATATGTGTACCATCAGATAATTTTAACTCAAAACGCTTTCCGTAGGGTACAGTTAATGTATTGTAAACCAATTTTTCAATGCTGGGCTGTTTGTCATATACTAATTGATTCCCTTTTTGGGAGCCAACAATTGTACCTTCTTTGTCAATAATTTTTGTTGTACCACCTTTTGAGAGCACTTTAATGTTTCCATTATCTAATTGCAAGATTATCTCATTTCTTTCTACCGTTGTTACACTCGCTTTTTCAATAGTTTTAAAATTGTCATGAAAAAAATAACCTACACTCAAAAAGATTAATGCTACGGCAGCATATTTAACTATTTTTCTATTCTTAAGCCTATACAAAATATTTTTGTCCTTTCTTATTTTGTCAAGTAGTATCTTTTCAGATTTTTTTGTATCGTATTGGGACATATTATTGCGGATTGCGTAATCTATTTTTGTACTAGAAATAAATAGGTCTTCTTTATCCTGTGTTTCTAGCCATAATATCAAGTCATCCAATTCATCTGTAGATATTGAATCCGTAAAATATTTTGCAATTAATTTTTTTCCTTTAGTACTTCTCATATATTAAGTATTACGATGCTCATTAACAAAACCCTAACTTAATTAGTTTTTTTTTATTATTATTGTTATATAAATTAAAAAAAATTAATGAATTATAATTTTAAGGATAATGCTAATTTAATAGTTTACTTAAAAAAAGGTAACGAAAAGGCTTATTCTTATTTAGTAAATTGTTATAATCATAAATTATGTGTCTATGCCAATAGTTTAGTGAATGACAAATCTTTAGCAGAGGATATTGTACAAAATGTATTTATAAAAACTTGGGGGAAACGTAAGTATTTAAATGAAAACTATTCTATAAAAAGTTTTTTATTTAAGTCTGTTTACAACGAGTATATAGACCAATATAGAAAGAGCCGTTTAGTTACTAAATTAGAAAAAAAGTATATTGAAACATTAGACAATATTATTGAAGATGAATATAATGTTTTAGAAAAACTTTATTTGTTAGTTCAAAAGGAAATTAAAAATTTACCTCCAAAATGTAAGAATGTTTTCCTACTAAGCAAGAAAGAAGGATTGAGTAATATAGAAATTTCTGAACATCTCAATGTCTCCCAAAAAACAGTTGAAGCGCATATTACTAAAGCTTTTTGTCTTATTCGTGAAAGGGTAAATTATAAAATTAGTAAAAAAAGTTTTAGTCCTATTTAACTTTTATTCAATACTGTTACTGTTTTATTAAAAATAAATCCTGAATTAGCAAATTTCTTATGTTGTTCTGAAACATAAATTGATATAATTTAATAGTAATAATCATAAGTTTTAATTTTGACTAAAGCTAAAAACAATAAAAATCATAAAATAAAAAAGCATTAATATCCTGTTAAGAAATTTATGATAGTTTTTACTTAACTTTAAAACTTTAAATAACCAACAACAAACTCAAAATGAAAAAAATAGTTTCTCTTGTAATGCTGTTCTGCATTACATTCCTTTCTGCACAAGAATTCTCAATGGATTTAGTAAAAAATATGACACCTCGTAACATTGGTCCAGGAGGTATGTCTGGTCGTGTTACAGCCATAGATGTTGTACTTAGCAATCCGGATATTATGTATGTAGGAACCGCTTCAGGTGGATTATGGAAATCTAATTCAGGAGGTATTACCTGGAATCCGATTTTCGATAAAGAAGTTACCGCATCTATTGGAGCTGTTGCAATTCAACAATCAAACCCAAGTGTAATTTGGGTAGGAACAGGAGAAGGAAACCCTAGAAATAGCCTCAATGGTGGTTATGGCATTTTTAAATCTCTTGATGCTGGAAAAACTTGGATTTCAATGGGATTGGAAAAAACACGACATATTCATCGTGTAATTATAGATCCAACAAATCCAGATGTTGTTTATGTTGGTGCTATTGGGTCGCCTTGGGGAGAGCATCAAGAACGTGGTGTTTACAAAACTACAAATGGTGGAGAAACCTGGGAAAAGATACTCTTTGCCAATAATAAAACCGGAGTAGCCGATTTGGTTATGGATCCCAAAAATCCCAATAAATTAATTGCTGCATTATGGGAACACAAACGCTATCCTTGGTTTTTTACATCTGGTGGCGAAGGTTCGGGCTTACACATTACTCACGATGGTGGAAAAACTTGGAAAAAAGTAACAGATGAAGATGGATTTCCAAAAGGAGATTTAGGCAGGATAGGCATTGCCATTGCTAGTAACAAACCAAATATAGTTTACGCTTTGGTTGAAGCTAAAAAAAATGCGCTCTACAAAAGTGAAGATGGCGGTTTAAAATGGAAAAAAGTAAATGACAAAATGAGCGAAATTGGAAATCGTCCATTCTATTATGCTGAAATTTATGTAGATCCACAAAATGAAAATCGAGTATATTCTATTTATACCTATGTAAATGTAAGCGAAGATGCTGGGAAAAGCTTCAAACAATTAATGCCAGCTTATGGTGTAGATAATGGCATACATCCAGATCATCATGCGTGGTGGATTCATCCGGAAAATGGCAATTTTATGATCGATGGCAATGATGGTGGATTGAATATTACCAAAGACGGCGGAAAATCCTGGCGTTTTATTGGCAATTTACCAGTGGCACAATTTTATCATATTAGTGTAGATAACGAATATCCTTATAATGTGTATGGAGGTATGCAGGATAATGGGTCTTGGCGTGGTCCGGCTTATGTTTTGAGAGCACAAGGAATAAGAAACTCGTATTGGCAGGAAATTTCGTTTGGTGACGGGTTTGATGTGGTTCCAGACAAAGATGATTCACGTTATGGATGGACGATGAGTCAACAAGGTTTTGTAAGTCGTTACGACTGGCAAACAGGAAACAATTATATTGTTAGACCTACGCATCCAGATCCAGATGTTAAATTGAGGTTCAATTGGAATTCAGCAATTAATATTGATCCTTTTAATAACAGTACCATTTACTTCGGAAGTCAATTTGTACACAAATCGACTGATAA
>CAYRVY010000274.1:0-3769 GCA_964427695.1 uncultured Flavobacteriaceae bacterium | reverse complement strand
TGAATATCGGCATGTGCATCTATCCAAACGACACCTAATGTTTTATTCGGATTTGCTGCTTTTATACCACTAATAGTTCCTAGGGCAGATGAGTGATCTCCTGAAATCACTAAAGGAAAATTACCATCGTTCAAATTACACTCTACAGTATTTGAAACTCGTACACATTGCTGATACACATGTTCAATACGTTTACCAAAAGAATTTTTTACTTTATTATATATAGACTCATTTTCAGTTTCAATATCTTCAAAATCAAATTGTACAAAATAATTATTATTTACATTGATTGCTGCAATTTCTATAGCATCAATTCCCATATCTGAACCTCGAGTTCCTGCACCAATATCTGATCTATTTTTAATTATTTTAATTTTCATGTGTTTAAATTTTAATTTTTAGCGGTAACACATGCTGTTCGCTATTAATCATTCCCTTAGGTGATAAAAATTTTAACATGCTCGTTTCATATTAGCAATATAAAAAAAAGCCTCATAGTGTTCTACTATGAGGCGAGTAATAATTTTTTAATCTATCTTTTATTTAAAGCTACAAAAGGTCTATGAGTTTCTCCAATATACAATTGCCTTGGACGACCAATCGGTTCTTTGCGTAAACGCATTTCTTTCCATTGTGCAATCCAACCTGGCAAACGCCCTAAAGCAAACATAACTGTAAACATATCGGTAGGAATACCCATTGCTCTATAAATAATTCCTGAATAGAAATCTACGTTTGGATATAGCTTACGACTAACAAAATAATCGTCACTTAATGCTTCTTGTTCAAGATCTTTTGCAATATTTAAAATGGGATCTTCTACACCTAAATCATCTAGAACTCCATCGGCAGCAGCTTTAATTATTTTTGCTCTTGGATCAAAATTTTTATACACACGATGTCCAAAACCCATTAAGCGGAAAGAATCTTCTTTATCTTTTGCTTTTGCCATATATTTTTTAGTATCTCCACCATCTTCTTTAATGGCTTCCAACATTTCTAAAACGGCTTGATTCGCTCCTCCATGTAGTGGACCCCAAAGTGCTGATATACCTGCAGATAGTGAGGCAAATAATCCTGCATGAGAAGATCCAACAATTCTAACTGTAGATGTTGAACAGTTTTGTTCGTGATCGGCATGAAGAATTAAAAGTTTATTTAAAGCGTCTATCATTATTTGGTTTTGCTCATACAATTCATTTGGTTTTTGAAACATCATTTTTAAGATATTTTCAATATAACCCAAACTGTTATCTCCATAATCTAATGGCAGTCCTTGTTTTTTACGAAGTGTCCATGCTACTAATACTGGAAACTTTCCTAATATTCTTACAATAGCATTGTACATTGCCTCTTCTGAATCTACATTAACAGAAGAAGGATTAAATGCAGTTAGTGCGCTTGTTAAAGATGATAAAACACCCATTGGATGTGCCGATTTAGGAAAAGCATCAATAATTTTTCTTACATCTTCATCTACTAAAGATTGTGCTTTTATATCGGAATGAAATTTATCTAACTGTTCTTGATTTGGAAGCTTTCCGAATATTAACAGAAAAGCAACTTCTAAAAAATTGGCTTTTTCAGCTAAATCTTCAATGGCATAGCCTCTATAACTTAAAATCCCTTTTTCTCCATCTAAAAACGTAATTGCACTTTCGCATGCACCTGTGTTTTTATAACCAGGATCTATAGTAATTACACCACCTGTAGCTAATCTTAAGGTTTTAATATTGATTGCAACTTCGTTTTCTGTTCCTATTATTAGAGGAAACTCATGTTTTTGTCCGTTAATTTCTAACGTTGCAGTATTTGACATATTTTTAAAAAATTGATTAAGAATTGTTGTCGAAAACAACTTCACTAAATTACGAAAAATCTCTCGATTTTTAAAATTTTATAACAACTGATTTATCTATTATCTTATCAATTAAATAGACAGTAAAAAGGAAACGATTATTAGTAATCTAACAATCGCTTTACTTTTAATATTTAAGTAAATCTAATTAATTTTGAAAGCTTTCTCTTGAGGATAAAAACCAATTTCTCCTAGCTCTTCTTCGATACGTAACAATTGATTGTATTTAGCCATACGATCACTTCTTGAAGTTGAACCTGTTTTAATTTGTCCCGTGTTTAATGCTACTGCTAAATCTGCAATAGTATTATCTTCTGTTTCACCAGAACGATGTGACATTACAGACGTATAACCTGCATTATGTGCCATATTTACTGCTGCAATAGTTTCGGTTAGCGTTCCTATTTGATTAACTTTTATTAGTATTGAATTAGCGATTCCGTTTTCAATACCACGAGATAAACGTTCTACGTTTGTAACAAATAAATCATCACCAACCAATTGTACTTTTTTACCAATCTTTTCTGTTAAATATTTCCAACCCTCCCAATCGTTTTCGTCCATGCCATCTTCAATAGAAATTATTGGATACTTTGAAGCTAATTCGGTTAGATAATTAGCTTGTTCTTTGCTTGTTCTTATTTTACCTTTTTCGCCTTCAAATTTTGTATAATCGTATTTTCCATCAATATAAAATTCGGCTGCAGCGCAATCTAAAGCAATCATAACTTCATCTCCAAGTTTGTAGTCAGCATTTTTAACAGCTATAGCAATGGTTTCCAAAGCATCTTCGGTTCCATCTAATTTTGGAGCAAATCCACCTTCATCACCAACTGTTGTACTTAAACCTCTGTCGTGTAATACTTTTTTAAGATGATGAAAAATTTCGGTTCCCATTTGCAAAGCCTGTGCAAAATTTTTGGCTTTAATAGGCATAATCATAAACTCTTGAAATGCAATTGGAGCATCGCTATGAGAACCTCCATTAATAATGTTTATCATTGGTACTGGAAGTGTCTTTGCACTTACGCCTCCAATGTATCTATATAAAGGCATACCAAGTTCGTTTGCTGCTGCTTTTGCTACTGCGAGAGACACTCCTAAAATAGCGTTAGCTCCAAGTTTAGATTTGTTTGGAGTGCCATCTAATTCACACATCTGCTTATCTATATAATTTTGTTCGAAAACAGAAACACCTAATAGTGCGTGAGCTATAATATCGTTAACATTTTCTACGGCTTGTAAAACTCCTTTTCCCATATATGCATTTCCTCCATCTCGAAGTTCTACAGCTTCATGCTTACCTGTTGATGCACCAGACGGAACTGCAGCTCTTCCTATAATTCCATTTTCTGTTTCAACGTCAACCTCTACAGTTGGGTTTCCTCTGGAATCAAAAATTTGTCTTGCGTGGATATTTATTATGATACTCATAAGAATGCTTTTTTTTTTGGAATTCAAATTTACGGTTTAATATTGTTTTAATAAATATGTTGCATAAAGAATCGCATATAATATTATCTATAACGATTTAGTAAAATAAGAAATCAATAAATACTTAAACTTTTTGAATATTTTTAAATTTAGCAGACGTGATATTTTCTATAAATTGATCGAATAAATATCTTGAATCATGTGGTCCTGGACTTGCTTCTGGATGATATTGTACAGAAAAACAGTTTTTACTTTTCATTGATAATCCTGCTACTGTATTATCATTTAGATGCATATGTGTAATTTGTAAATCATTATGAGCTTCAGCCTCTTCTTTATTAACAGCAAACCCATGGTTTTGCGATGTAACTTCTCCTTTTCCAGTTATTAAGTTCTTTACAGGATGGTTTATCCCTCTATGACCATTATGCATTTTATAGGTAGAAACACCATTTGCCAAAGCAATAACCTGATGTC
>CAYRVY010000273.1:0-3776 GCA_964427695.1 uncultured Flavobacteriaceae bacterium | reverse complement strand
TTTTTATATTTAAAGCAAAGCTTCCACCTATTAAACCTATTCCTATAATGTAAATATTTTTCATTCCCTTCTGTCTTTTCAAGACATCTTCCCATACTTCGACTGCGCTCAGCACAAGCTGGGAAGAATTATTAATTTTTTTTTGTTTATTGCTGTTGACTGATTACTGCCAACTGCCAACTCATTTTACTCTTGCTATTGCTTCTTCAATATCTTCTATTGGAGCACATAAAGAAAACCGTATATAACCTTCTCCATTACTTCCAAAAATTGTTCCAGGAGCTATAAATAAATGATGCTTTTTTAATATTACATCTACAAACTCTTCAGCTTTAATTGAAGCAGGTAATTTTGCCCAAACAAAGAGTCCAGAAACATTTTTATCGAAGGTACAGTTTAAAGCTTTAGCTAACTTCCAGACCAATTCTCGCCGTTGTTCATACACACTTTTCATACTTATATACCACATCTCCGAACATTTTAAGGCTTCAATAGCTCCTTTTTGGATGCCATAAAACATTCCCGAATCCATATTACTTTTCACTTTTAAAATGTTATCAATATATTTTTGGTCTCCTAATACCATGCCAACTCTCCAGCCTGCCATATTAAAGGTTTTGCTTAATGAGTTTAACTCTAAACAAACTTCTTTTGCTCCTTGAATGCCTAAAATACTTTTTGGAGAATCGTTTAAAATAAAGCTATATGGATTATCGTTTATAATTAAAATATTATTCCGTTTTGCTAAAGCAATAAGTTCCTCGAACAACTTGTATGTAGCTCTTGCTCCTGTAGGCATATGCGGATAATTTATCCACATTAATTTTACTTTACTTAAATCTGATCTTTCTAAAGATAAAATATCTGGAAACCAGTCATTCTCTTGTTTTAAATCGTAAAACACAGGGTTTGCCCCAAGTAATTTTGTAACCGATTGATATGTTGGATAACCAGGATTTGGAATAAGCACTTCGTCGCCTTCATTTAAATATGCCATAGAAATGTGCATAATCCCTTCCTTGCTTCCCATTAATGGTAAGATTTCGGTTTTAGGACTTAAAGCCACATTAAATTGCTTACGGTAAAATGAAGCCATTGCTTCACGAAGTTCTAACAAGCCTTGATAACTTTGGTATTTGTGAGCATCTGGATTGGCTAAACTGTCTGTTAATGCAGCAATTACTCTTTGTGATGGCTGCAAATCCGGGCTTCCAACACCTAAATTAATAATTGGCAAACCTGTTGCTTTAAGTAAATTGACTTCTCTTAATTTTTTTGAAAAGTAATATTCTTCAACCGATTGTAATCTGTTTGCAGTTTCAATCATAATTTTGCGTTTTTATATTCGCCTAAAACTTTAAAATCTTTGGCCATAATTTCAATAATTGACTTTGCTTTCTTAAAATCGCTATACTTTTTAAAAGTAGCATCTACGAAAAACGTATAGAACCAAGGTGTATCAATTTTTGGTAAGGACTGAATTTTTGTAAGGTTCAATTTACAATCGCTCATTACATTGAGTATTGTTGCTAAGCTTCCACGTTTTGAGGATAGTTCAAATTTTAATGAGGCTTTATTAATCTCTTTTTGAGGAATTTCACGATTCGCTCTTTTTACTATAACAAATCGGGTTTCGTTATGTTTTATGGTTTGAATGCTTTCTGCTAAAATATCGAGTTCAAAAATTTCGGAAGCTAATTTACTAGCTATCGCAGCAACATTTTTAAGTTTATGCTCTTGAATTCTTTGCGCAACTTCGGCTGTATCTTTATCTTCTATTAACTTAATATGAGACTGTTTTTTAAAAAATTCTTTACACTGCAATAATGCCATTGGATGTGAATATACTTCTTTAATGTTATCAATTTTTTGATTTGGTAAAGCCATTAAATGGTGTTGTATATCTAAATAATACTCTCCAATAATATGAAGATTATGATTATCTATTAACGCATAATTTGGAATTATAGAACCTGCAATAGAATTTTCGATTGCCATAATTACAGCATCACTTTCTTTATTTAAAAGACTTTCTACTGCATTATCGAACGACAAACATTCTTTAATAGTAATTCCATTATCAAAATAATTTTGTGACACTATGTGGTGGAATGAACCCTTTATGCCTTGTATTGCTACTGATTTTATCATGCTCTATCTAAAAATGTTGAGATCCTGATCTTCATCAGGATTAATTCAACGTATTATTTTGAATACGCAAAAAGCTTTTCAAAATAAGTTTCATTAACAAAAAAAGTCTCGAATAAACATCGAGACTTATATTTTAATTTATGCTTTATAAATTACACCTATAACATCTCGTCTCTTTTGAAAAAAAAGAAATAAAAGTAGTTATAATATGTAAAAGTTGCAGTTGTTTTCATTATTATGAGGCAAAAGTAAATAATATTTTCACAAATCAAAATATGATACTGTTTTTTTAAGGTTTTATTTAGAGTTTTAAAGATTATTAAAGAAATCCCTATCTAAATTATTTAATGTTTATTTTTCATCAAATTATTTTAACATATCTAAATAGCAAAAATTAACGTCTAATCTTCAAAAATAAGCTGTCCTGTATAAAATTGCTGAACCTCAACAATTGGAGGTTGATTAACAGAAATTAAATCTCCTGTGCTACGAAGTTCTCCTTTTAAAGATTGTTGCGGATTTACCATCATATCATTATTACCTCTATGAAACACATCCACATTTTGAGCAATTAAATTTTCGCCTTCAAAACGTCCTGCACCAGCAAAAAACCCAATGTTTAAATTATCGGTTTGTCCTTTAATATAAAAAGATGAAATATTATTAGTAGTAATTCTTAAAGTTGTAAGATTTATATCTAACCTAAAATCGCCTATTGTAAAACTATTTGGTGCAACAAAATCTTCAGAGATAAGATGCAAACTATTATAATTTAAAACACCATTAGAAGACACATCGTATTGTGTAGAGCTTCTTATTTCAGTAATATTTGGTGCTGTAACATATATTTTAGTAATCCCATAATTACGCACATAATTGCACGTATTATAGTCTGTTAACTGTAACTGATCGTCAATAACAAGAGCTTCAACATCGTTTAACAAATTTTTTCCTGTTTCAATAATGACTTCTAATTCTGCTCCTTGTTTTAGTATGAGTTCAATATCTCTATTTACCAGAATTTTTTCAAAAGAAGAAACTTCAACTTCTTGCTGAACAATACTTCCCTGCGTTTGAAAACAATCTGAAATACTTTTGCTATCGCAAGTAAATAATATGATAAACACCAATAAGAATACTATGTTTTTCACTTTCACAGCTCTTACTTTTAGATATCTCTCTCTGAACAAGAGACAATTAGCATATACATTTTGGAGCATAATAACTTAAAATATCTTATTCTTTTAATTAATGTTTAAGAGTAAAATGGGCTTTAAATTGTTTTCTTGTACCATCACTAGGTTCATTATACTCGACAGTAAACCAATAATCACTTGTTGGTAATCGATTGCCATTATATGTTCCGTTCCAACCCATACTTGTTGGACTAACTTGTTTTAACAACTTACCATATCTATCGAATATATAAATTCTGGCATTAGGTTGATTATTGATGCCTAAAATATTCCATGTGTCATTATAACCATCACCATTTGGCGTAAAATACAAGGGATAATCTATCACTAATACTATAACTGAATTTATACCACATCCATTTATATCTCTTGCCGTTACAATATGTTCTCCTGGCGAAACGTTTTCAAAAATACCACTTTCTTGCCATG
>CAYRVY010000272.1:0-3777 GCA_964427695.1 uncultured Flavobacteriaceae bacterium | reverse complement strand
AATAACGAAACTGTAACAACCATTGGGTTGCTTCTTGGGTTATCTCCAAAGTATTTTACAATTTGTTGTGCTTTAACAACATCTTTATTACCTACCGCTTTGCGTAACTCAAAATTGTTAAAATCTTTACTTATTCCAATATTTTCTTCAATAAGTTCTGGAGTAATCTGGCTGCCTTTAGGTAAAATAATCTGCAATTTTTCTAACTCATTATTAATTTTACTTAAATCGGTTCCTAAAAACTCCACCAACATTTGAGCAGCTTTTGGAGTTATAGAATAATCCTTTGGAGATAATACACGACGAATCCATTCGCCAACCTGATTTTCATAAAGTTTTTTGCTTTCATAAACTACACCTGTTTTATTTATAGTTTTATAAAGTGTTTTACGCTTATCTATCTTTTTGTATTTATAATTAAGCACTAAAACTGTTGTTGTTTGTGGATTCGCAGCATAATCTACCAGTTTTTCAATAGTACGCGATAAATCTTGGGCTTCTTTAACAATAACAACTTGTCGCTCTGCCATCATTGGATAACGTTTGGCGTTAGCAACAATATCGTCTATGGTAACATCACGACCATATAGCACCATTTGGTTAAATCCTTTCTCTTCTTCAGAAAGCACGTTTTGTTCTATAAAATCTGAAATCTTATCTATATAATAAGGCTCTTCTCCCATTAAAAAGTAAATGGGTTTTATATTTCCGTTTTTTATGTCTGTAACTAATTGTTTAACTTCGTCCAAAATTCTATAAATTTCAAATTACAAGTACCAAATTCCAAAAACCCACATTGTTATTTGGTATTTGGATATTGTATTTTAACTTTGAAAAAATCTCAATACCAATTAATGCAAGAGCTAAACTTTCCAAAGTTTTCGTTTCGATTCAAAAATAACAAAAATAAAATTTCTATTTTCGATGAAATCCGTAAAAAATTTGTGATTTTACAACCTGAAGAATGGGTTCGTCAACATTGCGTTCAGTTTTTAATTCAAAATAAGAACTATCCTAAATCATTAATTAATGTTGAAAAAGAACTTAAAGTAAACAAGTTACAGAAGCGTTACGATATTGTAGTGTTTAATACAAACGGAAGTATACGCCTTATTGTTGAATGTAAATCGCCAAAAGTTTCCATAAATCAAAATACATTCGACCAAATAGCACGTTATAATTTGACACTTAATGCCGATTATTTAATGGTAACAAACGGATTAAATCATTATTATTGTAAAATGGATTTTGAAGAAAAACGTTATCAGTTTCTTAAAGATATTCCGAAATACAATAAATAAATGAAGTTAGCAGTCGTCATACTTAACTGGAACGGGGAAAAATTGCTTGAGCAGTTTTTACCTTCAATTGTTGAACATTCTAAAGAAGCAATAGTTTATGTTGCAGATAATGCCTCAACAGACGATTCGATAAATTTTGTAAAAGCTAATTTTCCAACAGTACAAATTATTCAGAATACAATAAATGGAGGCTTTGCAAAAGGCTATAATGATGCATTAAAACAAATTGATGCAGATATATATTGTTTACTAAATAACGATGTAGAAGTTTCACAAAATTGGCTCACTCCTATTGTGGACACATTTAAAACCGAACCAAACACAGCCATCATTCAACCAAAAATTTTGGACTATAAACGTAAAGACTACTTTGAATATGCTGGTGCAGCTGGTGGATTTATAGATAAATTCGGATATCCTTTTTGTAGAGGACGTATTTTTAATACAATTGAAAAAGATGAGAGCCAATACAACGATTCAACCGAAATATTTTGGGCTTCAGGAGCTTGTCTTTTTGTAAGAAAATCAATTTTTGAAGAACTAAGTGGTTTCGACGAAAGCTTTTTTGCACATATGGAGGAAATCGACCTTTGCTGGAGAACAAAAAATTTAGATTACAACATAAAATATGTTGGAGCTTCAACTGTGTTTCATGTAGGTGGATCTACACTTAGCAATACTAATCCTAAAAAAACATATTTAAATTTTAGAAATAGCTTATTTACTTTAGTAAAAAATGCTAAAGGCAAGTTGTTCTTTTTGGTTTTTTCAAGATTACTATTAGATTGCATAGCAGGAATTAAATTTTTGTTCGAATTTAAGTTTAGTCATATGCTGGCAATTATTAAGGCACATTTTAATTTTTACAAACATTTACCAAACCTATTAAAACAGCGAAAAACACTTCAACAAGCAAAAAAATATTACCAAACGACATCTATAGTTTGGTCGCATTTCGTACTTAATAAAAAGACTTATATAAGTTTATAAAAATGTTAGTAAAAGTTTTGTTAATACTAATTTAAATGAATCTTTTTTATATATTTTTACTTCTTTAACATTTATAAAATATTAATTACAAAAAATTATGAAAAAAATCCTACTTTTTAGTCTTGCTACAATGTTCTTGTTAAGTTCATGTGTATCCAAAAAAGAATTTGCTTCTCTTGAAGCCAAACAAAAAGAAACTCAAGATTTGCTTAATACTGCGACTGTAAAACTTAATATATGTTTAACAGATGAAGCAGCTTCAACAGCTCGTGCCAGAGCGTTAGAAGAGCAACTTGCAGATATGCGTAAAACCAATCAAGATTTAATAAATACTCAAGGTGAATTAACGACTTTAACTTCTAAAGGTGCTGATAATCTTCAAAAATCTCTTGAAAGCTTAAAAGAAAGAGACCTAAAAATTACACGTTTGCAAGATGCTATAACTAGAAAAGATAGCGTCATGTTAGCCATTGTTACGAGTCTTAAAAAAGAAATAGGAATTAACGATCCAGATATTGAAATTAATGTAGAAAAAGGAGTTGTGTTTATTTCTATAGCAGATAAATTATTATTTAAAAGTGGGAGCTATATCGTAACTTCCAGAGCTAAAGAAATTTTAGCTAAAGTAGCTACTGTAGTTAATAGTAAACCAGATTTTGAATGTATGGTTGAAGGACATACAGATAACAAATCGTACCAAAGTGGTGTACTTTTAGACAACTGGGATTTAAGTGTAAAGCGTTCTACATCAATTATTCGTGTCTTGCAAGAACTTGATGTAAATCCTAGCCAACTTATTGCTGCAGGTCGAAGTTTTTATGTGCCTTTAGTCGATAATGACACCGCAGAAAACAGAGCAAAAAACCGTAGAACACGTATAGTGATACTACCTAAAATTGATCAATTTTATGATATGATAGAAAAAGAAATGAAAAATCTATCTAATGGTGATTAGTTTTACAAATGGTTATGATGGAGCCCAATTGAAAGATTGGGCTTTTTTTATACTCTTTTCTTGTCATTTTCAATTTTTGTCTTCGGTTTTACATCCAACTTATAATATATCCAAACTCCCCTTGCCTTCTCTAACTACAAAAGGTTCTCCTTCAGAAAAATCAATTATTGTAGAAGGGTAATTACCTCCAAAACCTCCATCAATAACAAGATCTACAAGGTTATACCACTTCTCAAGAATCAATTCAGGGTCTGTAGTGTATTCTATAATTTCGTCTTCGTCGTAAATAGAAGTTGAAACAATAGGATTACCCAATTCGCGAACAATTTCTAAAGTTATAGCATTATTTGGCACACGAATACCGACTGTTTTTTTCTTTTTAAATGCTTTAGGCAAAGTTTTAGATCCTGAAAGAATGAACGTATAAGGACCAGGAAGCGCACGTTTTAATATTTTAAAAGTTGAAGTGTCAATTTGTTTAACCCGAAAAATTCATCATAAAAATTCAAAATCAGGTATAAAAGCCTTATT
>CAYRVY010000271.1:2484-3782 GCA_964427695.1 uncultured Flavobacteriaceae bacterium | reverse complement strand
TAACACAGACCTTTTTTTTAATCTTAAGGAAATATAATTAAATATATAAACTGTAAATTTACAGTTATTTAAAAAGGTATATGACAAGAAAGAAGAATAGAAGAAAAAATAAAAATAGCACTTCCAACCTCACAAGTACAATCTTAAGTATTTTAAAAAAAGAACGAAACAAAACTTTTAATTACAAACAAATAGCTTCAATAATTGGATTAAAAGATGCAAGTAGTAGGAATCAAATCATTAAAAAACTTCAGCAATTAAAAGTTAAGCAGGAGATTGAAGAAATAAACAGAGGTCAATTTAAAGCTATCCTAAACACAGAATATTATACTGGAATTTTAGATTTAACATCTAAAGGTTCTGGTTATGTTATTTGTGATGATTTTGAAGACGATATTTTTATAGCTTCTAATAATATCAATAGAGCATTACATAATGACGAAGTTGAACTTTATGTTTATAAAAGAAAACAAAGAGGAAAGCTTGAAGGAGAAATAACTCAAATTATTAAGAGAGCAAGAACCGAGTATGTTGGAGTTATTAAAATTCATAAAAGCTATGCTTTTGTTGTAGCTGATGACACAAAAATGTATAAAGATATTTTTGTACCAATTAAAAAAATATTTAAAGCAGAAGATGGAGATAAGGTTATTGTTAAACTCGAAGATTGGCCAGAAAAAACAGATTCTCCTTACGGAAAAGTTACTAAAATACTTGGCAAACCAGGAGAGCATGATACAGAAATACATTCTATTCTCGCCGAATATGGTTTACCTTATGAATTTCCACACAAAGTTGAAGAATTTGCAAATAAATTAGATACTTCTATTACTTCGTCCGAAATAAAAAAACGTCGTGATATGCGAAACGTTTTAACTTTTACTATCGATCCAAAAGATGCTAAAGATTTTGATGATGCTTTATCTTTTCAAATACTTGATAACGGAAACTACGAAATAGGAATTCATATAGCAGATGTATCGCATTATTTACAAGAAGGCACAATTTTGGATGATGAAGCTTATGAGCGTGCAACATCTGTTTATTTGGTAGATAGAGTTGTACCAATGCTGCCAGAAGTATTATCTAACAATGCCTGTTCTTTAAGACCTCATGAAGAAAAATATACCTTTTCTGCTATTTTTGAAATTAATAACAAAGCCGAAATCATCAAACAATGGTTCGGTCGAACTGTAATATATAGTGATGCTCGTTTCTCTTATGAAGAAGCACAAGCAATAATAGAATCTCATAAGGAAACCAATGTCATGCTGAGCGCAGTCGAAGCATCTCATTTT
>CAYRVY010000271.1:0-2384 GCA_964427695.1 uncultured Flavobacteriaceae bacterium | reverse complement strand
TTTATGCTACTTGCAAACAGAAAAGTAGCAGAGTTTATAGGAAATAAAAAAGCACAAAAGACGTTTGTTTATAGAGTACATGACAAGCCAAACGATTCTAAACTTGCTGTGTTGCAAAGAATTGTATCACGTTTTGGTTATAAACTAAATTTTAAAGATAGAAAAACCACATCTGCTTCGTTAAATAAATTACTAAAAGATGTAAATGGAAAAAAAGAACAAAATTTGGTAGATACACTCACTATTAGAAGTATGAGTAAAGCAGAATATACTACAAAAAATATTGGTCATTATGGTTTAGCTTTCGATTATTATAGCCATTTTACATCACCTATTCGTCGTTATCCTGATGTTATGACTCATCGTTTATTACAATTTTATCTCGATGGAAATAAGTCTGCAAATCAAGACATTTACGAAGATAAATGTAAACACTCTAGCAGCATGGAATATCTCGCTACTAAAGCTGAACGGGATTCTATAAAATATATGCAGATTAAGTTTATGCAAGATTATAAAAACCAAGAGTTTTTAGGCGTGATTTCTGGTGTTACAGATTGGGGAATTTATGTAGAAATCATCGAAAATAAATGTGAAGGCATGGTAAGTATTAGAAATATAAAAGATGACCATTATATTTTTGATGAAAACCAATATGCATTAATAGGAAAAACCAAAAAAAATATGTATCAATTAGGTGATGAAGTCATTGTAAAAGTGAAACAAACCGATTTAGTTAAAAGACATTTAGATTTTTATTTAATCGGTAAAAAAGAGGCATAGTTATTGATTTTAAAAATAAAAATAAATTATAAAAACATGAAATACGTATTTACAGTCTTAACAATTTTAATTGCATCAGTTGCAATAGCACAAAACACTATAGAAAAAACTATTGGAGAATTTACACAACTAAAAGTATATGATTTAATAGAGGTGAATTTGGTTAAATCAAAAGAAAACAAAGTTGAGATATCTGGAAAAAATATTAACGATGTTGTAATTGTAAATAAAAACGGAAAGCTAAAAATACGAATGAATCTTGAAGAAAGTTTTGATGGTAAAAACACATCTGTAACTTTATACTACACCAATGTAGATATTTTAGATGCTAACGAAGGCGCTATAATTTCTTCTGAAGACAAAATTAAACAATACGAAATAGACTTAAGAGCTCAAGAAGGCGGAAAAATTAGTATTGATTTAAAGGTAAAAATTGCAAACATTAAAGCTGTATCTGGAGCCATTATTGAAACACGAGGTACTGCAAACACACAAAACGTTTCTTTAAACACAGGAGGAGTTTATAATGGAAAAGAGTTACAAACTGAAAGCACTACAGTTAATATAAAAGTAGCTGGTAAAGCTCATGTTAAAGCATCGGATATTGTAGAAGTTAAAATTAGAGCAGGAGGCGACGTTTTTGTGTATGGAGACCCAAAAACCATAAAAGAAAATCGTGTTTTTGGAGGTCGAGTTAAAAGAATGTAGGAACATTAATTTTACAGGTTAATAAAGGGAATAACAGTTAATTCTTTTGCTATATTTGTGAAACTTCATTTAAAATGCTGAGTTAAAATTCAGCATTTTTATTTATTAATAAAATGATACAAGATATTCAGGCAGCAATACCTTTAGGCTTTTTTTTAAGCTTTATGATTGGACCTGTTTTTTTTGTTCTTCTTGAAACTAGCGTCACTAAAGGGTTTAGAGCCGCAGTTGTATTTGATTTGGGCGTAATTATTGCAGATGTCTTGTTTATTACTTTAGCTTATTTCAGCAGTTTTCAACTTTTAGAAAATTTAAGCAACCAGCCAGGGTTATTTGTTTTTGGAGGCACATTGCTAGCGGTTTATGGTATTATCATATTCCTTAAAAAACCTCAAAAAAGCACAAACGAAGTAAGCGGAATTAAGTTTATTAAGACCAATTATTTAGGGCTTTTCATCAAAGGCTTCTTGCTTAATTTTATAAATATTGGTGTTTTAGTGTTTTGGCTTGGCATCATAATTATTACTGGACCAAGTTTAGAAAACGACATTAATAGATTTTATGTGTTCTTCGGAACAATGATTCTAGCATATTTTATTACTGATTTGTTTAAGATACTTCTTGCAAAACAACTTAAAAGAAAATTAACTCAAAACCGAATTTTAAAAGTAAAAAAAATATTAGGTTTAATTATAATCATTTGTGGACTAGTATTAATAGTAAAGGGTTTTTTACCGAAAGATCAATTAAATCCGCAAGACCTTATTGAAGAAATGACTGAATAAAAAGAGACACTATTAATAGTGTCTTTTTTTTTGAGGCGTCTAGCGGATTCGAACCGCTGTAAATGGTTTTGCAGACCACTGCCTAGCCACTCGGCCAAGACGCCCTTT
>CAYRVY010000270.1:0-3801 GCA_964427695.1 uncultured Flavobacteriaceae bacterium | reverse complement strand
GCTTCATTAGGATGAGGTGTAACTTGAACATTAAAACCTACACTTTCTAATAAAGACTGGCTTTGTATTGCTACTAAATTTGTAACATAATCAGGGTAGAATTTTGAATCATCCGAAGAATCTAAATACAATTTATACGCAATAGACAAAATACTATACACTAGTAAAAATGTAAGTATAAACTTTATTACTGATTTATATTTTACAAAAAGTTCTTTCAATAGATTTAGGATGAATACTCCATAAAATTAAATAAAAAGATACGATGTTTTTAATTTGATTTTAAATACTTTTATAAAAAAATAACACATGTTGTTACATACTTTACAACCAAAAGTAACAGAAATTGTTTCAAATACAAATGAAACTGTTGAAAAGCGATTATTTCATATTTGCGAATTACTAGAGTCTAAAGTTTTATATTACAATTGGGTTGGGTTTTATTTTAAGAATGGGAACAAAAAAGAATTAAAACTTGGTCCTTATGTTGGCGCTCCAACCAATCATACAATTATTCCTTTTGGGAAAGGAATTTGTGGTCAAGTTGCCCTTAATAATCAAAATTTTATAGTTCCAGATGTTTCTGCTCAAGACAATTATCTATCCTGTAGTATTAATGTAAAAGCTGAAATTGTTATTCCTGTTTTTGTTAATGGAAAAAATATTGGACAAATTGATATCGACTCTAATACCATTAATCCGTTTTCTGAAGCTGATGAGTCTTTTTTAGAGTTTGTTTGTACTCAAGTATCAAAAATTCTTTAGTAATAATCAAATTTTAAATATCAAATTCCAAAAAATATTCTGACTCTATGCTAATTATAGTGGGTAGGTTTTGAACTTGGTATTTCTCGCAAAGTCGCAAAGCAAGTATGGTTTTTAAGCCGCAAATGTTTGCTTTGCAAACTTAATAGCGACTTCTTTACTAACTTAAGCTTTGCGTTTTTGAGACTTTGTGAGATAATATCCTTTATAATTACCCACTAAAATCAAAACAGAACCAATATTCTTAATATCATTGACTAATAAAATCAATAAAGTTGGAATTTTGAGATTGAATTTTGCCAAAGGTTGTTAATAACTCTTGTTTTTGGTTGAAAAATCAACTCTATTTTCATTTATTAAACGCTCTTTATATAGTTATTTTTGCTAAAACAACTACCTAACACAACAAAATAGCAAAAATGAGCAATCAAAAAACAATTACCTCTGCACTAATCTCTGTTTTTAATAAGGAAGGTTTAGAGCCATTAGTAAAACAATTGGATTATCTTGGAGTTATCATTTATTCTACTGGAGGCACTCAAAAATTTATTAATGAATTAGGAATAAATGTCATTCCTGTCGAAGATATTACCTCGTATCCTTCAATACTTGGTGGTCGAGTAAAAACATTACATCCAAAAATATTTGGCGGAATATTAAACAGACAAAGCAACCAACAGGATGTTACTGAATTAGAAGAATACAGCATTCCGCAAATTGATGCTGTTATTGTAGATTTGTATCCTTTTGAAGAAACAATTGCCTCTGAAGCAACCGAACAAGATATTATCGAGAAAATAGATATAGGTGGCATTTCTCTTATTCGTGCAGCAGCTAAAAATTTTGCAGATGTTATTTGTGTGTCATCGGTTGATGATTATGCCCAATTTTTAGAACTTATAACTAACAACAAAGGAAGCATTTCTATAGAAGACAGAAAACATTTTGCAGCCAAAGCCTTTAATGTGTCTTCGCATTACGATACTGCAATTTTTAATTACTTCAATAAAAACCATGAAATAGCAACATTAAAAATTAGCGAACTCAATGCTAAAATTCTTAGATATGGTGAAAATCCTCACCAAAAAGGTTACTTCTTTGGAGATTTTGATGATTTATTTACTAAACTACATGGTAAAGAATTAAGCTATAACAATTTATTAGATGTTGATGCAGCCGTAAATTTAATGAACGAATTTAAGAATGATGCACCTACATTTGCCATACTAAAACACAATAACGCTTGTGGTTTAGCAACTCGACCAACAATACATAATGCTTATGTTGATGCATTAGCAGGAGATCCAGTATCAGCTTTTGGAGGTGTGTTAATTAGTAATACTGAAATTGATTCTTCAACAGCAAACGAGATTCATAAGCTTTTTTGTGAGGTTGTAATCGCACCTTCGTTTTCTCAAGAAGCATTAAAAATTTTAAAAGGAAAGAAGAATAGAATTTTATTAATCCTTCACGATATCGAATTTCCTAAAACTACTGTTAGAAGCTGTTTAAATGGTGCTTTAGTTCAATTTAGAGATGATAAAACTGATGCTATTGAAAACTTAACAAAAGCTACAATTAACTCACCAAATGCAAACGAGTTAGAAGATTTAATATTTGCTTCAAAAATTTGTAAGCATACAAAGTCAAATACTATTGTTTTAGCTAAAAATAAACAATTATGTGCAAACGGAACAGGGCAAACAAGTCGTGTAGATGCCTTAAATCAAGCCATACACAAAGCACAATCTTTTAACTTCGATTTAAAAGGTGCAGTTATGGCTAGTGATGCCTTTTTTCCGTTTCCAGATTGTGTAGAAATTGCAGATAAAGCAGGCATTAGTTCGGTCATTCAACCTGGTGGATCAATTAAAGATCAATTAAGCATCAATTATTGTAATGCAAACAAAATTGCAATGGTTTTTACAGGAACAAGGCATTTTAAACATTAAATACCATTCTTAATAAATTTATTTTAAAAATCTATAGTAATACAATTTGCGTATATTATATTTAATGATTGTTTTGTTTTAAAAACTTTAAATAATTTTAACTTTAGTACACTTTAAGCACTTATTAGTATGGTATATTTTATTACATTTACAGTTGTTCAAAAAAAATAATATAAGAACCCTAATAATTTGAGTAAACAATGGGATTTTTTGATTTCCTAACAGAAGAAATTGCAATAGATTTAGGCACTGCAAACACCCTTATTATTCACAACGATAAGGTAGTTGTCGATAGTCCTTCTATAGTGGCAAGAGACAGACTTAGTGGTAAAATTATCGCTGTTGGAAAAGAAGCCAGTTTAATGCAAGGTAAGACACATGAGAACATTAAAATAATTAGACCTCTTAAAGATGGTGTAATTGCAGATTTTGATGCTTCAGAGCAAATGATAAATTTGTTTATAAAAAACATTCCAGCTCTTAAAAAAAAGTTGTTTGCTCCAGCATTGCGAATGGTAATTTGCATTCCTTCAGGAATCACAGAAGTTGAAATGCGAGCAGTAAAAGAGTCTGCAGAACGAGTTAACGGAAAAGAAATTTATTTAATTCATGAACCTATGGCTGCTGCTATAGGTATTGGTGTTGACATTATGCAACCTAAAGGAAACATGATTGTTGATATAGGTGGAGGAACAACAGAAATAGCTGTCATTGCATTAGGTGGAATAGTATGCGACAAATCCATAAAAGTTGCTGGAGATGTGTTTACCAACGATATTATTTATTATATGCGAACACAACACAATCTATATATTGGAGAACGTACTGCTGAAAAAATTAAAATTCAAATAGGTGCAGCAACTGAAGATTTAGACCTACCACCAGAAGATATGGGTGTGCAAGGTCGTGATTTACTAACCGGAAAACCTAAACAGGTTCAAATCTCGCATAGAGAAATTGCAAAATCTTTAGACAAATCCATTTTACGTGTAGAAGACGCAGTAATGGAAACCTTATCGAAAACACCTCCAGAACTCGCTGCAGATATTTACAATACAGGAATTTATTTAGCTGGTGGCGGATC
>CAYRVY010000269.1:0-3804 GCA_964427695.1 uncultured Flavobacteriaceae bacterium | reverse complement strand
TGCCTATTTGGGCATTGTATATGAAGAGCTGTTATAACGATGAAACACTAAATGTATCAAAAGAAGACTTTGAAAAACCCGAAGAATTATCTATAGAATTAAATTGTGAACAACACCTAGAACAGCTAACAGAAAATGAAAAAGGGAAACCAGACGAAGACCCAGAAATAGATTTTTGATTTTTTTGTCATGCTGAATTTTTACATTGAGCTTGACGGAGTGCGCTACAGCATATCCCTTAAACTCTGTATCCTTGAGCGCTCCCGATAGTTATCGGGACGAAAGGTCATTATAGTATTTTTCTATATTAATTTTACGCATTAAAAACTGTTAACAAAACGTTAAAACAGTTAATTTTATAAATGCACTCATTACGGTTTTACCGTACTCTTTAGTTATAGCAATACTTACGAGAACAAATTAACGTAAAAAACTTATTAACAATGACTTATGTTAAAAAAAATGTAAGAAAATTTTGCAATTTTATTTTTTTTATCTATATTTGAAATGTCTAATTACTTGATTTTTGAAATCAAAGCCGATTCGAAATAAAGGCTTTTAGACATTAGTTGCGACATAAATCAGTACTGATTTTTAATTCTCCCTTACAAATAATTAATAGCACTACTAAAAAGATAATGGCTTTACATTTTTAGTATTATTAACGGCTTTATAATTTTTTCGGCTTTAAATAGGCTTTACAAAACTATTTGTTAATCTACCTGTATCTTAAAATTAAAGTGTGTAACAGGTTTAAAATTCAAAAAAATGAAAACAACTAAACAATTCTTTATCTTATTTATGCTCATTTTTGCTTTTTCATGCTCAAATGAAAATCTTGAAAACTCCGAGTTTGTTTTTGAAAAGTCAACATTATTGGAAAATTATCAAATATCAAAAGATGATGTGGAATCCCTTCAAAAACTTGGATTTATTGGAAGTTCTGGAGTAGCTATGGAGAGAACGGACTATGTTAATAATCTAACCTATATTTATTATCTAATGGAAAATGATATAGAAATAAGAAAAGATTCGTTGAAATCGATGACAAAAGAACATTTGAAAACAAAACAAAAAAAAGAATCAGAACAATTTAGAACTACTAATTTAGTCAATGCTCCTCAAAATATACATATAATAGGAATAAATATATATCATAACAATTTGAAACAAGGATTGATTAATGCTATAGAGAACTATAACAATCTTAATATTGATTTAACTTTTACTTTAGAGTTTAGAACTGTTAGAACTATTTATCAAGCACTTGCTGCGCAAAATGACAGTGATATCGCTGTATTTCAATCTAGTGGTGGGGCTGGTGGTTCTGCGGGTTTTCCCAGTGGCGGGAATCCATATCCTACTGTAAATGTATCAGGAGCAACTGCAAGTTTAGGTATAGATGTATGTGAACATGTTTTTACTCACGAGATTGGGCACACAATTGGATTAAGACATACTGATTTTTTTAATAGATCAATATCATGTGGAAATGGAGGTAATGAAGGGGTTGCGGGAGTTGGTGCCATACACATTCCAGGAACACCAGAAACAACTAATATAGATATGAATTCAGTAATGTTATCGTGTTTTAGCAGTTTTGAAAGCGGAGAATTTAGTAACTTTGACATCATTGCACTCGAATGGATGTATTAAAACCAAATATTATGAAACACACATTTTTATTAGTAGCATTTTTTAGTTTTATCATTTTCTTTGATTGCAATTCCAAAGATGATGCCGGAAATCTAGAGATTGAATATCTTGATTTAGATTTCACAATTAACCAGAATGAAACTCTTGAAATTTCTTTAGGGGCATTTCAGTCAGAAGGGAGTATAAATATTACCAAGCAAGTGGAAAACTATGAGGTTAGTGAAATTACATTTAACGAATTTGGGCATATATATAACTATAAGCCTAGTTCTAACTTTAGTGGAACAGAATATGTTGAAATCACGAAATCTTCATCAATTGGAGATAATAATGTTAATCAAAAAACAATATTTAGAATCAATATTACAGTTACAACTGATTAATAAAAGCCCATAACCCAGTATATAAAAAATAGCAGTTAAGTGCCACGCTAAAAGCGTGGTGCTTTTCTGTTGTCTTCGTTTCAAACTAAAAAGAATTCGCTACTTCATCACAAACTTGTTCACTCGTCCTAAAATCACAATTTATAAATCTAAAATCAAAACCCTTTCTATTGCTTTTTTATTTTGTAATTTTCAAGCACTAAATTTTGTGTAAATGATTAGTAAAAAAGTTGAAAATGTTAGTGTAGCATTGCAAGGTGTTAAAGACAATATGACCTTAATGCTGGGAGGTTTTGGGCTGTGTGGAATCCCTGAAAATTGTATTGCTCAATTGGTTAAAATTGGAGTAAAAGGAGTAACATGTATCTCTAATAATGCAGGAGTTGACGATTTTGGTTTAGGCTTATTACTTCAAAAGCATCAGATAAAAAAAATGATTTCCTCTTATGTTGGAGAAAATGATGAATTTGAACGCCAGATGTTAAGCGGAGAATTGGATGTTGAGCTTATTCCGCAAGGCACACTTGCCGAACGTTGTAGAGCTGCACATTTTAAAACAATTACTTACGGTCAAGGTGCTTCAATGGCATTGCCTATTTGGGCATTGTATATGAAAAGCTGTTATAATGATGAAGCATTAAATGTGTCGAAGGAAGAATTTGAAAAACCAGATAATTTGTCTATAGAGTTAGATTGTGGAAAATATTTAACAAAACAAAATAACAAAAAAAGGCAAACAAGACGAAGATCCTGAAATAGATTTTTGATTTGTTTGTAATATGGTACTTGCCTGTGCTGAACTTGTTTCAGTATTTTTCATAATAATATTCTACTCTAATTTGTGTTAATAAAATGTTAAAATAACTAATTCCACAAAAGCACTGGTTACGGTTTTTCCGTACTCTTTAGATATAGCAGTGCTTACAGGCTTAAAATTAGCTAACAAACTTATTAACAATTACTTACGTGAAAAATAAATAAAAAAAATTGCAATTTCTTTTTTTTTTTGCTTATATTTGACTTGTTCAAGGCAGATTTTTAATTAATTTAAGTCTGTTAAAAATGATGTTTTGAGCAAATTTGTTGCAGCCTAGCAAGTACTTGCTTTTTTTAGTGAACCCCTTTTTTTAAAAGACCAAAGGTCGCATTAAAAATAGTTTGCTGTCCCGATAACTATCGGGATAATTCCGCTATTTAAGCGGAATCTTTTGTAAGTAATTTTAGGCTTCTTACTTACAAAACTATAGACTTAGACTTACAGACTTAACAACACATTAGGTTTTTAGACTTGACCTAATGTATTTAGACTCATACAGACTTGATACCATTTTTTGGTTTTAGACTTAACTAAAATAGCAGACTTAAAGAGACTTAAGAAAACTATTTATTAATCAACCTATGTCTTAAAATTAGAATGGATGTAGGTTTAAAATTCAAAATTATGAAATTATCAAAAATAATTTTTGCAATTGTTTTAAGTATTATTATTTTTGGCTGTACTTCTGAAGGAACTACAACCGAGTTAGAATTAACAAATAAGTTTCAAACAATAGATAGAAATGAATCACCCGAATTGTCTAGCGAACAGGCTAGGCAAATAGGCTTTGAAAATGTGGTAAATGATTATTCTCGTGCTACTATACTTGACAAAGAAAATTCAATACTCAAGGTGCCTTTTGATTTGAAAGAATCAAAAAAAATAGCATTAACAAATGGTAGAGGTGTAGGTATTTGTATTGAAATAACTATAGCAAGACTAAACTCA
>CAYRVY010000268.1:0-3812 GCA_964427695.1 uncultured Flavobacteriaceae bacterium | reverse complement strand
CAAAAAAATGTCCAGATTGGTACATTTTAATATTATCCCAAAGTATTAAATTTTGGTCGTGTGTGCCACCTCTTATGTTTATATTAGAAACGGTTTCGTTTATACTTTGTATGCCTGGAAAAGCCTGAACCGATTGTAACACATCATTATCTATAAGTCCTGGCAAAATATCGAACTCTGAAAAATTTATTTCAAAAGAGCCATTATTAATTTTATTAATACCACTTGTTATATAATCTGAAATAATTATCTCTGATAGTGATTGAAAGTTTGGAAGCAAATAGATATTACTACATTCATTAATAATAAAATGTTTGTATAATCTATTAATAGTTTTATAACCCAAATACCTTATGGTTATTTGCTCCAATTCGCTACCAATATTTAATTGAAAAAAACCATTTTTATCACTTATAGTGGAGTTTTTTAATCCTTGTATAGTTGCGTTTACTAAAGGTGTTAAGTTGTCTATATCTTTAATAAAACCACACAATACAAGCCCTTCTTTTGGTTTTACTAAAATAAAATTATTATTCATTATAGTAAAGGTTAGACCAGTAGTCTTTTCTATATAAGCCAAAACATCAGTTAGGGATAATAGTTTGTCAGGAGATTTTAAAGTAATGTCTTTAATAATATCTTCAGCGTAGTTGAATTGAACATTGTATTGTCTTTCAATTTTTACAATAATTTGGACAAGGCTTTGTTCTTTATTTTTTTCTTGTGCAGCAACATTCAGAGGTAAAATAAACAGTAATACGTTTAATAATATAAAACTCTTAATCCTTTTTTGCATAAATCACTACGAGGTTTGATGAACTCAATTCATAAGTCAAATCCATAGGTTGTGTTATAGAAATTAGGGCGTCTTCTAAGTTATTGTGGATAAATCCTCCAGTAAATATACGATTTGTGTTTATATTTTTAAAGGTAACCTTAATATTGTATTGTCTTTCTAATTCTGCAATTACTTCTTTAAAAGGAATACTCTTAAAGCTACTTGTATTTATAGTCCATTGTGGTATTTTAAAACTTGTTGTTTGTTGAATAAAGTTACCATATAATATTCGATAGGTATTACCAGCAGTTAATTGCCTTGTAATAGTATCAGAAGTAACGCTCACTATGCCTTCAAAACATTTTACTTCAAAATAGTTATTACGCTGTTTTACATTAAATTTTGTGCCAACAACAGATACTATTCCACCTTCTGTAAGCACATCAAATTTCTTACCTTTAGCAACTTCAAAATACGCTTCACCTTCAAGCTTAAGAGATCTGTTTTCATTCCAGTCGCGTGCATTATATACTATGGATGAAAGCGCATTTAAGGTTACTTGTGATTCGTCTGGTAGCTCAATTGTAGTTTTTTGGTTTGCTAAAGTTTGTACTTGAGTGAGATTATTAAAAAAGAATGTGAAATATATACCAAATGCTATAACAACAACACTTGCAATTCTTAACATTGGTGCGACCCAATGCAGTTTTTTAACAGGTGTGTTTTGAGAATTGTAGCGCTCTTTAAATACATTAAAGTCTTCAATTTTAGAAAAATGTGATGCCTTAAAATGCATTGCACTACTAATAATATCAATATTAAGTTGATAATCTTCAAGTTGAGTAAACGCATCTTTCTCAGAATCAGTTAAATCATTATTTAACCATTTTTGTATTAAGTATTCTTTTTCCATAAATCTCTTTCTTAACTATATAACAACTTAAAAAGCTTTTTTCCTTATTATTTTATTCTAAACCCTTCTAATTCGGTTTTTAAAATGTCAAATGCACTATATATTCGGTATTCTACAACTTTTTTTGTAACACCTAACATCTCAGCAATCTCACCGTGTTTTTTGCCTTCTACTTTATTCAATAAAAATGCAACGCGTTGTTCTTCGCTTAAACTTGCTAATACTTTTTTATATCGTTCAAGAAATTGTTCTTTCTCCAATATAAATTCTGGGGTTTCATTGGTATAGTGTTTTGGACTTACTTGTTGGTATTTTAACACCACTTTTTGATGCTTTATTTCGTTGAGCATCAAATTATTTGCAACCGTAAATAAAAAAGATTTTGCCTTGCTTAAGCTTACTTTTTTACAATTATCCCAAAGTTTAATAAAAGCATCTTGTGCTTTATCATTTGGATTTAATTGTTCTCCATATTTATAATATAAAAAATCATGTAGGTTTTTTGAGTATTTGTTATAAATACGCTCAAAAATAGCTTCTTTGCAAATATTATCGTTTAAGTCTTTAATCAAAATAAATTTTTAAGATTCAAAGTTATATATTTTTTATATAACGTTCAGGAATTTTATAAATTGAGCTAATTAATTAATATTGATATAAAATTTTCAGGAGTTTTTAAAAGTTAGTTGTTATAATAATAAAGCATCTTATTAATAAACCAAATTAAAATGAAAACAACAGCAAAAATGCTATTAACCTTATTTCTTTTTTCTACATTAATATTTACATCTTGTAGAACTGAAGAAATAGAGCTTATACAAGCACCACAAGAACAAGTATTAAAAGCCAATTCCGCTGTAGCAATATTAATGCAAAGAATAGCTACTAACGATGGTTCTAATGATAACATTATTGATAATTCTAATTGTTTTAATGTCCAACTTCCAATTACTGTTTTTGTAAATGGATTAGAGATTATCGTAGATTCAGAAGACGATTTTGATACTATAGAAGCTATTTTTGATGAGTTTGAGGATGATGATGATACCATTCAAATAATATTCCCAATAACTGTGATTCTTACTGATTTTAGTGAAGTCGTAATTAATAATATTTCAGACTTCAATGCGCTTTCAAGTACTTGCAATGGTGAAAATGAAAGTGACGATGATATTGAATGTTTAGATTTTCAATATCCAATAACCGCATCAATCTTTAATTCGAACAATGAAATAATAGATTCTGTAACGTTTAATAATGATAATGATTTTTATGATTTTCTTGATGACATTGATGAAAATGATATTATAAATATTGATTTTCCAATTACAGTAATTTTATCGGATGGAACAACTTTGGATATTAACAATCTTGATGAATTAGAATCAACTATTAATACTTTTCAAGATGATTGTGATGAAGATGATGATTACGATTTTAATGATGATGATTGTGATAATTGTACCGATAGTCAGTTTATAGATATTTTAACAGGATGTTCAGATTGGATGGTTGACAAATTAGAACGAAATGATAACGACCTTGAAGATAATTATGTAGGTTACTTGTTTAACTTCTTAAATGATGGTACAATCTCGGTAACTTCAGGAGGTAATTTGTTTTCAGGAACTTGGGATGCTACAGGTACAGGAAATAATATAACTGTAACTATAAATGTTATTGGTCTATCTGATTTTAATGATAATTGGATTTTACATGAAATTGAACAAAGCACTGGAGAAACAGAAGTAGATTTAAGACTTGGTAATGACAGATTAGAGTTTGAGAGTGATTGTATAGGTGATGGAGGAAGTATAGATGATACAGTATTGGTACAAGCATTAACAACAGGAGATTGGTTTATAACGTATTATTTTGATGATGTTGATGATACAACTGATTTTAATGATTATATTTTCAATTTTGCTTCTGATGGATCAAGTACTGCAATAAACTCAAGTGGTACAACAAATGGTACATGGTCAACATCACTTGGAGATGAAACACCTTTAGAATTAAATCTAAACTTCGGAGCAACAATGCCATTAGATGAACTTGCCGAAGACTGGGATGTTCTTGAAGTTACTAACGATATTATTCGCTTAAAAGATGTAAGTGGTG
>CAYRVY010000267.1:0-3822 GCA_964427695.1 uncultured Flavobacteriaceae bacterium | reverse complement strand
TCCTTTAATTATAAATGTAGAGTTGAATGTATCTAATGTCAATTCATATTTAGAGTTAATTTTTTCAAATGTTAATTTGCTCGAAGAAGAGTTTTCCTGTAACTGATCTAAAGCTAAATCAGATTCTTGACAAACCGTAATAATAGGGTTAATCAAGATTAAGAAGCAGATAAAGATTTTAATAATTTTCATGATTATTGATTTATATTTATATATCTTTTACGATAAATGTATCAATATAAACCCTTATAAACTATGACAATTATCATGTAGAATTCACTCAAAATATGAAAAGAAATGTTATATGAAAGTTTGCATACGTTTTGTATTATAGCAAACGAATTACAATAATTTGTTAAGGTTTAGATTAGGTATTTAAAATCAATTATCGAAAAGTAACGCTTGTACACCAATTTATTTGAAGGGAAATCTAAACTGAAGGCATTAATTCATAAAAAATCAATCTTTTTTTGATGAAAATAACTTTGGCTTGAATGTAAACATTATCCAGCTCCAACTGTTATCTGCGTCTTTATCTCCTCCTTTTAAAATTTCCATAGTATCTGTAGCAAACATTTTTGAATAACCTGCATTTAATACTATTTCTTTAGAGATTTTATAGCCTACAGTAATATCTATTTCTGTACCTAAATTACGCTCCATTTTTTCAGTACCATCAAACACATTTGCTGCTGCTGAAAAGAAATGAGGAATTATTTTTGCAGAAAACTTATCTTTATTATAGGCCAATGTAAAATTAATATCTGTTAAGCCCACAGAGTTTGCATGATTACCAACATAAAAATAATCCATCCATCCATTGAATTTATGATTTGTACCAAATAAAGGTGCAAACGATTTTACATCTGTACTTGTATCATCCTGATCTTTTCCTGAAAGATATTCCATTCCAAATCCTATTTTAAAATTGTCGCTTACTTTATAACCCATATTTCCTGCAAAATAAGACGCACTTACGTCAGCATCTAAAGATGTTCCTGTTTGAAAATACACTGAAGCATTGGTATCAAACTTCCCAACTTTGTAGGTTAGTCTTGAGCCAACAGTTTGCATATAGTTAATTGTTTGTCCTTCGTTTGGCAATCCAATATTCTCTAAATACTCAATGCCTGTATTCAACATTAATAAACTTAAACCAAATGTATTGAAATCTCCATGATACCAAGCATACTGAAAAGCTTTATAACCGGCTGCATTACTGTACAAATTGTCTATTCCTGATTGTGAGTCTGCATTTAACGCAAATCCTACATCTAATCTGTTTTTATCATTTGGTTTGTATTTAAACAAAAATGCATCATGACTTCGTGCTTGTTGTGCCCAACCAACATTACCAAATATTCTGTGGTCATCATATACTATTTCCTGTCGGCCTAATTTTAAAGATATTTTAGTGTCTAAAATTGCTTCTGCCCAAGCTTCGTGCAGCGCAGTTGCTTTATCGTCACTTGACAATGTACTAACGTCTCCCCAAACTCTTACGTTTTGCATGGAAATATAAAGTTTTAAACTTTCGTTTTTAAAACCAAAATTTAAGCGTGTGCGCTGCGATATAAAGTTTGCGCCTTCAGCATCTGTGTTTATTAATGTTTGATAACCATGTTTATTTTCGTAACGTGGTCTAATTTCAGCAGATAGATCGAACTGTTGTGCAACTATTGTATTGCTAATACATAATAATGCAATAAAAATTAATTTCTTCATCTGTTTACTTTTGTTTGGTTTCTAATTGTATTGCTTTTGGATGCAAAATATTATTCTCTAAATGTATATGCAAGTGTAAGTCTTGTTCAAATTCTTCCAATTTTGAATATAATGCTTTAAAGGTATTACAAGCATCTTCTGGTGCTGTGTAATTATTAGTTAATTTTGCTATTTCTTTAAAAACATTTCCTGCATTTTCATGCTCGTATTCCATCATTTGTATCGGATTATTTACTGTGCCGAAAGGTGGTGGAGCTAAATATCCTTCATCTTTTTCTGCCTCAACCATTTGTTTTATATACGGAAAAAGAATCAATTCTTCTTTTCTCATATGTGTTGATAATTCATTTGCAACTTCAGTAAATAGATTATTTATTTCTACTACTTCTGTATAATGATGACCATGTACTTTTGCTACTTTATTTGCATATTGTATAAGCAACGGAATATTTTCTTCAACATAGGTATGATGCACATTTACGATATGATCTATAAGGAAACTTAAATCCATTTTATCAAAATTGTATTCATTCGAAGTTACTGTATCTACAGCCAATAATTCTTCTTTTAAAACGGAAAAATCAAGGTCTTTTTTGGCACAGGCTTTTTCGATGGTAATGCCTCCTCCGCAACAAAAATCGATGCCATATTTTTTAAAAACATGAGCTGTTTTAATATTTTTTGTTACAATGTCTGCAACTGTTTTAGCTTTAGTTATATTCATTTTTTTTTATGTTTTGGTTAACTGCAATTAAAATAAAGACAGCGAATAATAATGTTAAAAAATAGTGCTTGCCTTAATTAAATCCATAACGCAAATTTAAAGCCTCTTTAAACGATAATTTATGATAAAAATCATATTTAAGATATAAATATCTTTTTGTGTTCGTAGTTTATGTGCTGCAATTGTGTTTGTAGTTTATGTGCTTCAATGTTAAACTTAAATTATAATAATAATTGCTTATTTTTATACTACATTTAATTTTACATAATATATTTTTGACTCATTATAACGTAAATGGCAAAAAAAGAAAAAAATATTGGGCTTTATCAAAGTTTAGTTAAAAACAGTTTTAATGAAATATATACATTTGATGCTATATCCTATAAATTTATTTACTTAAACCCATCTGCACTCAATAATCTTGGATATACAATGGAGGATGTGATTGAACTTACGCCTTTAGATATTAAGCCAGATTATGATATTAATTCTTTTAATAAGTTGGTAAAACCACTAAAAGAAAAAAAAGAAAAAAAAATAGTGTTTTACACAAATCACAAAAGAAAAAATGGATCGCTATATCCTGTCGAGATACATTTACAGCTCAATACCATTGTCAGTAAACAATACTTTTCTGCATTTATTTTAGACATTACTGAAAGAAAAGAACTTGAAACTAACTTAATAGAATCTAACAATATAATTAATGCAAGTCCTATTGTTGTTTTTAAATTTGGAAACAAAGATAAATGGGATACAAAATTTGTTACTGAAAATGTAATTGATTTATTAGGCTATAGTGCTTCAACTTTTTTAAATAATGAAATATTATATAAAGATGTAATTCATCAAGAAGATTTTAATCATGTTAATAAAGAAATTTTAAATTATTACAAGACAAATCAACAGCAAAAACTAGTACAAGAATATAGAGTTATTACCAAAAAAGGCACTATAAAATGGGTAAGAGATTTCCCTTCCATTAAAAAAGAGAAAGACCATAATAATTATTATTTCACTACTATTTTACAAGACATTACTGAGCAAAAAGAAGTCGGAAATGCATTGAAATTGAGTGAAAAAAAATTTAAAGAACTTTTTAATAAATCTAGTGATGCTTTATTAATTATTAAAAATAACATTTTTATTGATTGTAATATTGCTACATGCAAAATGTTAGGATATGCAACTAAAAATGAATTCTTAAACGTGCACCCTTCCAAATTATCACCAAGAATACAGCCAGATGGTAAAAATTCATTTAAAAAAGATGATGAGATGATGCGCTTAGCTTATAAAAAGGGTTCACATAAATTTGAATGGATACATACCAAAAAAAATGGAGATGATTTTCCTGTTGAAGTTTTACTCAC
>CAYRVY010000266.1:0-3831 GCA_964427695.1 uncultured Flavobacteriaceae bacterium | reverse complement strand
TACAATTTTCTTTATCTACTTTATTAATAACCACACAAGGTTTTAAACCAAGATCCAACGCTTTTTGCAATACAAATCGGGTTTGTGGCATAGGACCTTCAAAAGCATCAACTAATAACAAAACACCATCTGCCATATTAAGAACACGCTCAACTTCGCCACCAAAATCGGCGTGACCAGGAGTATCAATAATATTAATTTTTGTGTTTTTATAAACTACAGAAACGTTTTTAGAAGTAATGGTAATACCGCGTTCACGCTCCAAATCGTTACTGTCAAGAATTAATTCTCCAGCATTTTGATTATCACGAAATAACTGACAATGATACATGATTTTATCTACCAAAGTTGTTTTACCATGATCTACATGAGCAATAATTGCAATGTTTTTAATATTAGCCATAATGATGCTTTATTTTGAGCGTGCAAAGATACGTTATATTTTATGATTAATTAACTCGCTTACAATTAATAAAAAACACTGAATAATGACATACATTTGTTTAACTTTGTATTTTAAATTGCTTTACAAATGAAGCTTCAAGAAATTCCAAAGATAAAACATACTAATTCTAATAACTTCTTTCTTTTAGCAGGACCTTGTGCTATTGAAAGCGAAGATATGGCGCTTCGTATTGCTGAAAAAGTAGTTAGTATCACAAACAAACTTGAAATTCCATATATCTTTAAAGGAAGTTTTAAAAAAGCCAATAGAAGTAGAATAGATAGTTTTTCTGGAATTGGCGATGAAAAAGCATTAAAAATTTTAAAAAAAGTTTCAGACACATTCGAAGTTCCAACTGTTACAGATATACATCAAGTGTCTGATGCCAATATAGCTGCTCAATATGTTGATGTATTACAAATTCCAGCTTTTTTAGTTCGCCAAACCGATTTAGTAGTTGCTGCAGCAAGAACAGGAAAAGTGGTTAACTTAAAAAAAGGACAGTTTATGAGTCCTGAAGCTATGCAATATGCTGTACAAAAAGTAAAAGATGCAGGAAATGACAAGGTGTGGATTACAGATAGAGGTACAATGTTTGGTTATCAAGATATGATAGTAGATTTTCGTGGTATTCCTACAATGCGCCAATATGCACCAGTTGTGCTTGATGTAACGCATTCGTTACAACAACCAAACCAAACTTCGGGAGTTACAGGTGGACGACCAGATATGATTGAAACTATTGCCAGAGCTGGAATAGTTAACAATACTGATGGTTTGTTTATTGAAACACATTTTGATCCTGCAAATGCAAAAAGTGATGGTGCCAATATGTTGCATTTAGATTATTTGGAAGGATTATTGACTAATCTGGTATCTATTAGAAAAACTATAAACAGTTTAAAATAAATAAACCACTCTTTTTTAAAGTAGGTCTGCAAATTCTAACATTTAGAAAACAGTAATTGAGATTAACTTTTGTGGCATCTATTAATTTCTAACCTTACCACTAAACACACTTGCTTTTGAATTATAAGGATTTCCCGAAGAACGTCTAAATGAAACTACTTGTCCACAATGCCAAATGGCATCTGCAATTGGACCATTTAGTTGATTCCAAAATGGAAATTCTGAAGATTCTTCTCCTCTTTGAAACACAATTGAAAACTCATTTAAATCATTACTTGCTCTTAAAATATCTGCCGCAGTTTTAAAATTCTCCAATGTTCTCCTACGTTTATCGGCAAAGGTCATTTCTGGTTTACCTGAAGCAGTATTAGGTTTTTTTAAAGTAGAGTTTACAATAACTTTAGACAAACCATAAATATGATCTATAGTTTCAGCAGTTGTTCTTGCATCTTCACTAGGCTTATAGGCTAAATCCTCTTCTCGCAAGCCTTCGGTTGCCCAATAATATCTAAATCCTAAACCATCAACCATTCTGGCAGCTACTGTTCCTGCGGTATAGGTTTCAGAATATTCTGGTAATTCATAATAAGGTAATTTATCTTCCATTTTGTCTTGAGCATTAATTGTAGTTAGCGCAAAAATTGTTATAATTAGAATTGTAATATTAGTTTTCATCTCTATAAAGATTAATTTTTATTAGGATTAACGCCATATTTATCGAACAAATACACTAAAGCTGTCATAGCTGCTGCACCGAGTTCTAATTCACGTTTGTTTACAGCATCAAAAGTATCGCTTGCAGCATGATGATAATCAAAATAACGTTGCGAATCTGGGCGCAATCCTGCTAAAACTATACTTTCATTTTTAAGTGGTCCTATATCTGCTCCACTTCCGCCTTTTTTGAAATAGTGAATTAAGTAGGGTTCGAATAGTGGCTTCCATACAAGAACTTGATTAAAATTTGCTTCACTACAATCGAAAGAAAATCCTCTTGGTGAAAATCCTCCAGCATCACTTTCTAAAGCAAAAATGTGATTTTCATATTTTCTTTTGGCTTCTTTGGCATATTTTTTTCCACCTCTTAATCCATTTTCTTCATTCATAAACAAAACAACTCTAATAGTTCGTTTTGGTTTTATTCCTGTTTCTTTTAGTAAGCGTAACACGTCCATAGATTGTACAACACCTGCACCATTATCGTGAGCACCATCTCCTAAATCCCACGAATCTAAATGTGCTCCTACTACAATATATTCTTTAGGGAACTGGCTTCCAGTTATTTCTCCAATAACATTATACGACAACACATCTTTAAGTTGTTTACAGTTTTGCTTAAAATAGAATTTTATATTCTTATCAAGTTTCAGCATAGTACTTAATAGTTCGGCATCGTTTGTACTTATTGCTGCTGATGGTATACGTTGACTCATTGGAGTATCTCCATAATTCATTGCTCCAGTATGAGGAAAATCGTCTAATCGTAAATTCATGGAACGAACAATAGTAGCAACTGCTCCATACTTTACAGCTTCTTTTGCACCTGAACGTTGATCTACACTGCCTCCATAAGCACTAAATGTATTGATAAGAGTTTCGTCCATCGGACGATTAAAAAATACAATATTGCCTTCAATTTTTTCTTTACCAAGTGTTTTTAACTCTTCAATACTATGCACTTCAATTACATTAGCTTTTATACCTAATGCTGGAGTAGCAACAGAGCCTCCAAGTGCACAAATATTAACATTTATTGTTTTCCCTGGTGCTGTTTCTATAAATGCAAATTCGGGAGCTCCTCTAACCCATTTTGGCACCATTACTGGTTGTAGCCATACTTTATCTAATCCTAACTTTTCGAGTTCTTGTTTAGTCCATTCTACCGCTCTTTCAGCATTTAGGGAGCCTGATAATCGTCCTCCAATTTGGTTTGATAAATAATCTAACCACTCATAACTTTTGCCATTACTTAATGAAGCGTTATAAATTTTTTTAATGGTTTCAGCATCTGTCTGTGAATGTGAATGAATTGTAATTAATAGGATCAATAGAAAAATAATTTGCTTCATGTGTTATGGTTTAAAGATAAATATACTACTTCTAATAATTATTAAACCCAAATGAAATCATAAAAAACCCAGTTTAAAACTGGATTAGGGTTTTGACAAGGAGCTCTGTTAAGATAAATTATTCATTATTTAATTCTTTCATATATAATTCTATATTGGCTTTTACTCTATCGTCCAATTCTGGTTCTTTAATATCTAGATATTGCTTTAAAGTATTGTACATGATTTTTGCAACAATGTATCGCGCAGTTGCCTTATCGTCTGCAGGAATTGTAAACCAAGGTGCATGGTTTTTTGATGTTCTGTTAATAGCATCTTCGTAACATTTTTGATATGTATCCCAAAGTTTTCGCTCTTTTAAATCGCCTGGCGAGAATTTCCAGTTTTTTTCTCGTTTGTTTAAACGAC
>CAYRVY010000265.1:1287-3835 GCA_964427695.1 uncultured Flavobacteriaceae bacterium | reverse complement strand
GAATTTAAACATGGGAATTTCAGAATAAAAGGAGATACTGTAGATATTTTTCCTAGTTATGGAGATGATCCGTTTCGCATTCACTTTTTTGGCGACGAAATTGAAGACATTGAAGCCTTCAATATTCAAACAAATGAAGTAATAGAAAAATACGATATGCTCACTATTTATCCTGCAAATATGTTTGTAACCTCGCCTGACGTATTACAAAATGCCATTCATCACATTCAGGAAGATATGGTAAAGCAAGTCGATTATTTTAAAGAAATAGGTAAACACCTGGAAGCCAAACGCCTTAAAGAACGTACAGAGTTCGATCTTGAAATGATTAGAGAATTGGGCTATTGTTCTGGTATCGAAAACTATTCGAGATATCTCGATGGCAGAGAATCTGGAACACGACCATTTTGCCTTTTAGATTATTTTCCTGACGATTATTTAATGGTAGTGGACGAAAGTCATGTTACCATTTCGCAAGTTCATGCCATGTATGGAGGAGACCGAAGTCGGAAAGAAAATTTAGTAGAATATGGCTTTCGTTTGCCTGCTGCGATGGATAATCGTCCTTTAAAATTTGACGAATTTGAAGCCATACAAAATCAAGTCATTTATGTGAGTGCAACTCCAGCAGATTACGAATTACAAAAAACAGATGGTGTTTATATAGAACAAGTAATAAGACCAACAGGTTTGCTTGATCCAGAAATTGAAGTTCGTCCAAGTTTAAATCAGATTGATGATTTAATTGAAGAGATACAATTACGTGTAGAAAAAGACGAACGCATTTTAGTAACCACACTCACAAAACGTATGGCTGAAGAATTGACTAAATATTTAGATAGACTACAGATTCGTTGTCGTTATATACACAGTGATGTGGATACTTTAGAGCGTGTGGAGATAATGCAAGATTTACGTAAAGGTTTGTTTGATGTTCTAGTTGGTGTCAATCTATTACGTGAAGGTTTAGATTTGCCAGAAGTATCACTGGTTGCTATTCTTGATGCTGATAAAGAAGGCTTTTTACGTTCGGCTCGTTCTTTAACTCAAACCGTTGGAAGAGCAGCGAGACATCTTAATGGTAAAGCTATTATGTATGCTGATAAAATTACTAAAAGCATGCAAAAAACAATTGATGAAACCAATTATAGAAGAGAGAAACAAACAGCTTATAATACTGAACATAATATTACACCAAAAGCAATCCAAAAAAGTTTAGATAATGCATTGACTAAAAACTCTGTTAGCAGTTATTATTACGAATTAGAAGCTTTAAAAGCTGCCGAACCTGAAAGCGAGTATTTAACAAAACCTCAATTAGAAAAGAATATTCGCGAAAGAAGAAAACTTATGGAGCGTGCTGCAAAAGAATTAGATTTTATACTTGCTGCAAAACTAAGAGACGAAATAAAAGCCTATCAAAACAAATTAAAAATTCTGAATTCTGAATTCTGAATTTTAGTTATACTGTGTTTTAAAAATATCTATTAAGAAATCTGGTGGTACAATTTTATCTGGAAAACTTTCCATTAAATCTAAAACACGATTTATAGATTCATGACTTAATCCCATTCTAAGTCCAAAATTATGAAGTCTAATCAGTTCTTTGTTTGTAATTACATTATCGAGGTTCATCAATAAAATTAATCTGTGAAACTGTACTATACGCTCACTATGAGATTTTAAGTTTATATGAGTTACAGGATTTTCTAATAAGTAGTCATAATCTTCTCTAGTAATTTCTAATTGCTTAGCAACTCCTATTAAAAATTTATGCTCTATAGCTTTTAAATTATTATCTATCCTTGCAAAAGCTATCATTTCGGATAGCAAACTTAATTTTTCTACTCTATTTATCATTACTATGGAGGATTAATTATTACATTATAAAATTAAATATTTTCTTATTTTTATAATCGTAGATATAATGTAACTTAACGAAAAAAAAAAGTTGTTTCATCGAAGTTATTATACGTTCATGCTCTTTTTTGTTTTAAATGATTGACACATAATGTTTTATAATAAAATTGCATTACATCGACATTATTTTTACTTTACAGATTAAATTGATTTTTTTATATGAAAATTTTTGCTCTAATTTTTACAACACTATTGGTTTTTACGAATAAAGTAAATTCGCAATCTACTGCTTCAAAACAAGTCACTGCTTTTATTATTGAAGCACCACAATTAAATACTCAAAAAAAGATTTGGGTGTACTTACCAAAATCTTATAGAACATCAAAAAAATCGTATCCGGTAATTTATATGCACGATGCTCAAAATTTGTTTGATGCTAAAACGTCTTTTGTAGGTTAATGGAAAGTAGATGAATATTTAGACACCATTTCTAAAAACAAAGTAATAATAATTGGTATCGAACATGGAAATGAAAAACGCATAGATGAACTTACACCTTACAAAAACAAAAAATATGGTGGAGGACAAGGAGAGTATTATTTAGCTTTTATTAAAAACACTTTAAAACCACATATCGATATTACTTACAGGACTTTTAAAGATAACAAAAACACCATAATTTTCGGAT
>CAYRVY010000265.1:0-1187 GCA_964427695.1 uncultured Flavobacteriaceae bacterium | reverse complement strand
GAAGGAGGCAAACATAATGAAGGGTTTTGGAGCAACTATTTTCCAGAAGCTCATAAATGGTTATTTCAATAGTAGTCTAAAAAATAAAACTCCCAAAGCATTTTAGGAGTTTTAAGACTAATTCAAATACATCGAAGAATTTTATTCTTCAGGTGTTATTCTTACTGGAACTTTGTATGTTTTTGCAACATTTTGAAGGCTTACAGGTAATTTATGATAGTTTAATCTACTCTTAATAAAGTTATCTAAATAATCTTCATTACAGTCAACTGATAACACAACAATTTCGTTGTTTTTGTTAATTGTTAAGGTTACACTTGCTAAAACATCATTCTCTACTATAAATCTTGGGTTCTTTAATAATTTTCCAATTTCTTCAGTTATTGCAACCGATTCAGTTCCTTTTTCTTCAACATTAGTACTTGCTACAAGTACACTGCTAAATGTTAATGCTACGATTAATAGCATGATTTTGATTGTTCTCATAATTGTTTGTTTTAAGTGATTGATACTTTATAGACTCTACATTTGTAACAAGTGTTACACCAAGACCTAGCAATTAACTATTGTTTAACTTTAATTAGCAGTTAATTAACATTACAAGAATATCTATAAAAAAAAGAGCAACGATTTAACATTACTCTTTTTACTCTTCTAAATAATTTCTTGTTTAATTTAACACCGCTTGCACTTTATCTGCAGCTTCTTGGAATTCTACAGCACTTTGCACATCTAAACCGGAACTATCTATTAATTCTTTAGCAATATCTGCATTAGTACCTTGCAAACGCACTATAATTGGGATGTTAATAGCATCTCCCATATTTTTATACGCATCAACAATACCTTGAGCTACACGATCACAACGTACAATTCCTCCAAAAATATTTATGAGTATTGCTTTAACATTAGAATCTTTTAAAATAATTCTGAAAGCGGCTTCAACACGTGCAGCATCAGCTGTACCTCCAACATCTAGAAAATTTGCAGGCTCTCCTCCTGCTTGCTTAATTAAATCCATTGTTGCCATTGCTAAACCAGCTCCATTAACCATACAGCCTACATTACCATCCAAAGCCACATAGTTTAAACCTACTTCGTTAGCTTCTACTTCTATTGGGTTTTCTTCTCTTAAATCACGTAAATCAACATAATCTTTATGTCTGTAAAGTGCATTATCATCTATT
>CAYRVY010000264.1:0-3839 GCA_964427695.1 uncultured Flavobacteriaceae bacterium | reverse complement strand
CCAAAAAAGCAGAAATGGTTTGGTTAGCAAGTGATGAGGATAGAGAAGGAGAAGCAATTGCATGGCATTTAACCGAAACATTAAAACTCGATAAAGCTAAAACCAAGCGTATTGTTTTTCATGAAATCACGAAGTCTGCAATCCAGAACGCAATAAAAAATCCGCGTGGTATAGATTACGATTTAGTAGATGCACAACAAGCGCGTCGTGTATTAGATAGGATTGTAGGATATGAACTTTCTCCAATACTTTGGCGAAAAATTAAAGGAGGATTATCGGCTGGAAGAGTGCAATCGGTTTCAGTACGACTAATTGTAGAGCGTGAAAGAGAAATTCAAAACTTTGAAGCTAAAGCTTCATATAGAATTGATGCCAAATTTTCAACTGAAGCTGGGAAGTCATTTAAAGCAAAACTACCTAAAACCTTTGCAACAAAAGAAGAGGCCTATAAATTTTTAGACGCAAATACTTCAGCAGAATTTAAGGTTTCAGATTTAGAAAAGAAGCCAGCAAAAAAATCACCAGCAGCACCTTTTACAACATCAACTTTACAGCAAGAAGCATCTCGTAAATTATATTTTTCAGTAAGTAAAACCATGACGATGGCGCAACGTCTTTACGAAGCGGGTTTAATTACTTATATGAGAACAGATAGTGTAAATTTATCTAACGATGCACGTCAAGCTGCTGAAGTTGAAATTAATAAAGCCTATGGTTCGCAGTATAGTAAGCCACGTAATTACAAAGGAAAATCTAAAGGTGCTCAAGAAGCGCATGAGGCAATTCGTCCAACCGACTTTTCACGTAGTTCGGTACATATAGATAGAGATCAGGCTCGATTATACGAGCTGATTTGGAAACGTACCATTGCATCACAAATGAGTGAAGCACAATTGGAGCGTACCAATGTTAAGATTAGTTCATCAACTCAAAATGATACATTTATTGCAAATGGGGAAGTAATTAAGTTTGATGGATTTTTAAAAGTATATCTTGAAGGAACAGATGACGAGAATCAAGAACAAGAAAGTATATTACCAGTTTTACAGGTTAACCAAACACTTCAAAATAATTATATTACAGCAACCGAACGCTATACACGTCCACCATTTAGATATTCTGAAGCATCTTTAGTTAAAAAACTGGAAGAGCTTGGTATTGGTCGTCCTTCTACTTATGCACCAACAATTTCTACCATTCAAAATAGAGGCTATGTAGAAAAAGGAGCCATTGAAGGTGTTGAACGTAAATATTCGCAACTTACACTTAAAAACGGCAATGTAAAAGATAATCTATTAACCGAAAAAGTAGGTTCTGATAAAGGTAAATTAGTACCAACTGATATTGGTATGATTGTTAACGACTTTTTAGTGAGCCATTTTGAGACTATTTTAGACTATAATTTTACAGCTAAAGTTGAAGACCAGTTCGATAGTATAGCTGAAGGTAAACAGAGCTGGACTAAAATGATGAAAGATTTCTATAAAGACTTTCATCCAAAAGTTGAAGATGTTCAAGCAAATGCCGAAAGAGAATCAGGAAAACGTATTCTTGGTAAAGACCCTAAAACTGGAAGACAAGTAAGTGTACGCCTTGGCAAGTTTGGACCTATGGTTCAAATAGGCACTATAGATGATGATGAAAAGCCACAATTTGCAAGTTTGTCTCCAGAGCAACAAATTAATACCATTACTTATGAGGAAGCGATGGATTTATTTCAGCTTCCAAAAAAAATAGGAGTTTATCAAGACGAAGAGTTAGAAGTTAATAATGGTCGTTTTGGTCCTTATGTTAAATTTGGAAAAAAATTCGTGTCTTTGCCAAAGGGAATGAATCCTTTAAATGTAGAACTTGAAGAAGCTATTATTCTCATAAAGGAAAAAGAAAAAGCTGATGCACCTATATATATACATCAAGATTTACCTGTACAAAAAGGAAAAGGACGTTTTGGACCATTTATAAAATGGAACAATATGTTTATTAATGTGAATAGAAAATACGATTGGGATGATTTATCTGAAATGGATATTATTGAACTCATTGAAGACAAAATTCAAAAAGAAAAAGATAAATTAATTCACCATTGGGAAGCTGAAGGAATTAGAGTAGAAAAAGCGCGTTGGGGCAGACATAATATAATTAAAGGAAAAATAAAAATAGAGTTGCCTAAAACCGTCGATATTTCTAAATTTACACTTGAAAAAGCATTAGATGTTTTAGAAAAAAAAGCACCAAAGAAAAAAACTTCAAAAAGAAAATCACCAGCAGAAAAGAAATAATACATGAACTTTAGTTTTCTCTCACCTGTTCAGGATTTGGTTTTAGCACATAATGAGCTTCTATCAACTCAAGTACTCGGAAGAAAATTAAAAATCCATTCTCAACAACATGGCATTCCCGAACTTGATGATGTGCAAATTGCCATTGTAGGGGTTTTAGAAAACAGAAATGGTATTGATTATTTAGGAGAAGAATTTCAATTAAGCGAAATACGAAAAGCATTATACGCTTTATTTCCAGGCAACTGGCACTTAACAATAGCAGATTTAGGCGATATTCCAAAAGGCGAAACAGTTGAAGACACCTACTTTGCTTTGCAAACTACAATATCCATATTATTAGAAAAAAACATCATTCCTATTATTATAGGAGGAAGTCAAGACCTAAACTATGCCAATTATAGAGCTTATGACGACTTTTTGCCTATGGTTAATATCGTAAATGTAGATAGTAAATTCGATTTAGGTAATTCCTCCAGACCAATTAAAGATAATAGTTATCTCGGAAAGATAATTTTAGAGCAACCCTATAATTTATTTAATTACTCCACTTTAGGGTATCAAACCTATTTTAATTCGCAAGAAGAAATAGATTTGATGGAGAAGCTATATTTTGAAGCATATAGATTAGGTGAAATATCTAAAAATATTAGTTTTGTAGAACCAGTTATGCGTGACGCTAATATTGTGAGTATAGACTTATGTAGTATTAAATCTTCAGAAGTTAGTATAAAACAAAAATTTTCACCAAATGGTTTCGACGGTAAAGAAATATGTGCTATTTCCAGATATGCAGGAATTAGTAATAAAGTATCTTCTTTTGGAGTTTATGGATATAAACCTTCTAAAGATGATGATGCAACAGCAATGTTATTGGCGCAAATAATTTGGTATTTTATTGAAGGTGTAAATTGTAGAGTTAAAGATGATGATTTTACAGATAAGGCAAGTTACCAAAAGTTTACTGTTTTAATTGAGAACGAAGAACTAATGTTTTACAAAAGTAAAAAAGTAGGACGATGGTGGATAGAAATACCTTTTTTACAAAAAGTTAATAATAAATTAAAGCAGTTTACGTTATTACCATGCATGTATGAAGATTATGTTGATGCAAGCAATGGAAAAATACCTGAAAGATGGTATAAAGCATATAAAAAAAACAGTGTTTAGAGAGACGAGAAACAGTAATTTCATCGATGAAATGCATTTTTTTTGGTTAAAATGCATTTTTTTTGGTTAAAAAATTGTTTTTTACAAAATATATAAATATGTTTACACTCTCAAAAAGAATTAACTATAAAAATTAACCACAAGTTATGTACATGAAAAAGTTAGTATTTGTAACCGCAATTTTAGTTCTATTAACCAGTTGTGGTTCAGGAGATAGAGGAGAGTTGGTAGGAGTTAAAGGAAAAAAATGGCATCCCGAAAAACCTTTTGGAATGACTTTAGTGCCTGGAGGTGCTTTTATAATGGGTAAATCGGATGACGATTTGGCTGGAATGAACGATGCACCTACTAAAACAGTTACAGTAAGATCCTTTTATATGGATGAGACAG
>CAYRVY010000263.1:0-3846 GCA_964427695.1 uncultured Flavobacteriaceae bacterium | reverse complement strand
TAAGAACTTTTAGAGCAACTTCATTTTATGGTGACGAAATCAAAATATTAAAAGATTTTAAAAATCTGCTTATTTCACATTTTAGCGAGGCTAAACATCTATTGTGTGCTCATAATGGTAAAGAATTCGACTTTCCATACATTGCCAGACGCATGATAATTAATACCATTGAGCTACCATACAAACTCAATCTGTTTGGTAAAAAACCTTGGGAAGTACCTCATCTAGATACTTTAGATTTATGGAAGTTTGGAGACTATAAAACCTATACGTCTTTAAAATTATTAACTAATGTGCTTGGCATTCCATCTCCAAAAGATGATATAGATGGGAGTGAAGTCTATCATGTTTACTATGAAGAAAACAATATAGATAGAATAATCACTTATTGTGAAAAAGATACTATAGCTGTTGCCCAAATTTTCTTAAGGCTTCGTGGCGATGAATTACTTCACGATAATGAAATTATTCACATATAAAAATTTATTGATTAATTATGAGTACAAGAAGAAAATTTATTCAGCAATCTACAGTTTTAGGTGCTGGAATTATGACGGCTCCACATTTAACATTTGGAATACATAATAATCAAGATAAATTAAAAGTAGGATTAATTGGTGTTGGATTGCGTGGCACAAATCATTTAAACAACGTGTTATTAAGAGATGATGTTCTTGTAACAGCAATTTGTGATATTGACCCTAAACGAATTACAATAGCTTTAGAGATGATTTCTAAAGCTAATAAAAAAACACCAAAAATATTTCAAGCTAACGAATTAGACTATAGAAATTTGTTAGATTTAAACGATGTTGATGCTGTTATTATTTCAACACCTTGGTTATGGCATACACCTATGGCGAAGGATGCAATGTTGGCAGGAAAATACACAGGTTTGGAAGTGTCTGCAGCAAATACAATTGAAGAGTGTTGGGACTTGGTAAACACTCACGAACAAACAGGAACACATATGATGATTCTGGAGAATGTAAATTACCGTAGAGATATTATGGCTGTATTAAATATGGTTAGGCAGAATGTGTTTGGTGAGTTAGTTCATTTTAGATGTGGCTATCAGCATGATCTTCGTTTTGTGAAATTTAATGATGGCAAAACAGCATATGGAAAAGGTGTGGAGTTTGGCGATAAAGGGATTTCTGAATCAGCTTGGAGAACACAACATTCTCTTTTAAGAAATGCAGATTTTTATCCAACACATGGTGTTGGGCCAATAGCTATTATGGATAATATTAATCGAGGTAATAGATTCTCATCACTAACCTCAACAGCAACAAAAGCAATAGGTCTCCATAATTATATTGTGGAGCATGGAGGAAAAGATCATCCAAATGCCAAGTTAAAATTTAAGCAAGGTGACGTTATTACAACTACTATTGAAACAGCTAATGGAGAGTCTATAATTGTAACTCACGATTGTAATTTACCAAGACCTTATTCTTTAGGTTTTAGAGTACAAGGAGCTAATGGTCTTTGGGAAGTAGATGGAAACCGTATCTATATAGAAGGAAAATCGAAACCACATCGTTGGGATAATGCCGATGAGTGGTTACAGAAATATGACCATCCCTTATGGCAGAATTTTGGAGAAAAAGCAATGGGAGCTGGTCATGGAGGCATGGATTTTTTTGTAATTAATGCATTTGTAGAATCTGCAAAACAAAATATTGCTCCTCCTCTAGATGCTTACGATGCTGCTGCTTGGAGTGCTATTACACCATTATCGGGATTGTCTATTGAAAACAATGGAGAACCTCAGGATTTTCCAGATTTTACCAGAGGGAACTGGATAAAACGAAAACCTTATAATTGGATGAAAGATACTTATTAAGAATAGAAGCGATTAATTAATTCTTTAAAATAAACTATAGCATCAGAATTTTTTTAGTCAATAATAAAACACGGTTTAAAAATTTAAGTGTTTTGTGAAAACCTATGAATGCTTTTTGAAATCGATAAGTAGGTTCTGGTAGATTTGAAATAACATTCATAAGTTAAATTCATGATAGATTTGGAAATCTATTAGACTAATTTGGGGACAGCTAATATGAAATTAAATTTTAAATAAATCGGCTTAAAAGCATAATAATTCGATGAACTACATAATATTTTAACATTTGTGTTTTTTAAATGCGTAATTTTAGTTCATTTCTGGAATTTCTCCATCGATAATTAAATTTCCTTCTGTAGCATTTTTTATCTCTTCTACTGAAACTCCAGGAGCGCGTTCTAAAAGTTTAAACCCATCTGATGTTATATCTAATACGGCAAGATTAGTTACAATTTTTTTTACACAACCAACTCCTGTTAATGGCAAAGAACATCTTTTAAGGAGCTTAGATTCTCCTCGTTTATTGGTATGCATCATAGCAACTATAATATTTTCTGCACTTGCAACTAAATCCATAGCGCCTCCCATGCCTTTTACCATTTTTCCTGGGATTTTCCAATTGGCAATATCTCCATTTTCAGAAACCTCCATTGCTCCAAGAATGGTTAAATCAACATGTTGCCCTCTTATCATTGCAAAGCTAATTGCTGAATCAAAAAAACTGGCTCCAGGTAAGGTAGTTATGGTTTGTTTTCCAGCATTAATAATATCGGCATCTTCTTCTCCTTCAAAAGGAAAGGGTCCCATTCCGAGAACGCCATTTTCACTTTGAAACTCAACATCAATATCATCTCTTACAAAGTTAGCTACCAATGTAGGAATCCCTATCCCTAAATTTACATAAAATCCATCTTGTACTTCTTTAGCAATTCGTTGTGCAATTCCGTTTTTATCTAACATAATATTAATTTGAAAATTTTATAATTACCAATTTGAAAATCATCGCTTTTTACTTGAGCTAATTATTTTTGAAATTATTCTGATTATAGACTTCAGTTCTGAAGCTAAAAAAGTAGATGTGTTTGGATAATGTTTTGATGTATTACATAATTTTATCCAATATTCAGTTTCGTCTGCCTCTTTAGCCGCAATTTTGAATTTATGGATAAAATCCGCTGGGCTTTCTGCATTTTGTGCTTCTCGAGTGTTCGCACCAATAGAAGTACCGCTTTTAAACAACTGTGAAGCCATCTCATACTTATGAAGAGTGCGTAACTTCTCAGAATAATCAATAATTTCTAAAGCATAGATGAATGTTTTATCCACTATTAAATTTTCTCTATCATTTCTCATTAGTTAACTTTCAAATTAGCAAATTTTCAAATTCAGTATTCCTTTTTTATAACTGTTCGTTGTTCAATTCTTTTTTCATAGGTTTTCCCTTGAAAAATACGTTGTACAAAAATTCCTGGAATATGAATTAGATTAGGATCTAATGCTCCTAAAGGAACCAACTCTTCAACTTCAGCTACTGTAATTTTTGCTGCGCCACACATATTAGGGTTAAAATTTCTGGCAGAGCCTTTGAAAACTAAATTACCTGCTTCATCTCCTTTCCATGCTTTTACAAAGGAGAAGTCTGCTTTAAACGCGTATTCTAACACATGCATTTTACCGTCAAATTCTCGAGTTTCTTTCCCTTCTGCAACTTCGGTACCATATCCTGCTGGAGTATATATTGCAGGAAATCCTGCTTGTGCAGCTCTACAGCGTTCTGCTAATGTGCCTTGCGGAATAAGCTCAACATCCAACTCGCCACTTAGCATTTGGCGTTCAAATTCATCGTTTTCTCCAACATAAGATGAAATCATTTTTTTTATTTGATGCTTTTGAAGCAATAAGCCCAAACCAAAGTCATCTACACCAGCATTATTCGAAATGCATGTTAGTCCTTTTACACCTAGTTTTACTAACTGGGCAATTGAATTTTCTGGGAT
>CAYRVY010000262.1:0-3846 GCA_964427695.1 uncultured Flavobacteriaceae bacterium | reverse complement strand
GATTTAAAAAACACAGGCGAAAAGTTAGATGCTTTGGAAAAAGAGATAGAGCAAAACCAAGATAAACATTCAGAAGCTCCTGAAGGATTAGTACATGATTTGGACGACGAAGAAGGTATGGCTATTATTTCTTCATGTAAGGACGATCAAAAATCACTATATTTTCAAGGAGACAGAAATAGTTTATTTACAAACTATCTCCTTAAAGTTTTAAAAGGCGAAAATAAGACTCGTTTTGATAGTGAGTATATTAAAGTTTTAGATGTTGTTAGCTACCTTATAGAAGAAATTCCAAAGGATGCTGCAAGAGATAATCTTAAACAAAATCCGTTTGTTAATTTACAAATAGACAAGAATTTTGAGTTAAGTAGGGTACCTAAAGAAAAACTCGATCTACAACAAACAAGAACCTCAAAAATTGAAACGCAAAAACCAATTATAAAAAAACAAGCTGTTAAAAAAGTCTTTCGTCAAACTGAAAACGCCAACAATATCATTCTTTTTGTTCATGGCTTTTCAGGCGATGCACATAATACTTTTGGTAAAATACCAGATTTATTTATTGAAGAAAATCGATTAGATGGTTGGGATATGTTTCCTTTTGGTTTTAATGCTAACGTAAACCCTGAAATGGGTAAAGATGTTTGGGCAACTGTAAAAGATATAAATAGAGTTTCAGACAATTTAAGCTCGGTAATAAAACATAAATTTAAAGCGTATAAACGTATAGCCATAGTAGCTCATAGTCTTGGTGGTATTGTGACACAACGAGCTATATTAAATTTAGATAAAGAAAATAGAGACCGAATTAGTCATGTGTTACTATTTGGAACTCCAAATAATGGTATAACTAATAATGCCATTAAAAAACTGTGGAAAAATAAAATTAGTGAACTTATCCAAGACCAACCTTTTATCAAAACATTAAGAACAGATTGGGACAATGTATTTAAAAATAATTATCCTTTTAATTTAAAAGTTGTCTATGCAAGAAAAGATGAGTACGTATCCAAAGAGTCTTGCCTAGACCCATTTAATAAGACAAATTGGGTCACGGTTTCTGGAGACCATTTTACAATGGCAAACATAGATACTACAAACAATGACAGCTACAATTTAATTTTAGAAACACTTACAGATAATGAGTTTACCAATAAATTTATTGATAAACAAGAAGTCAATCTAATTCTAGGAGAATATGATGAAGTTATAAGAAAGCTAAAACCAAATTTAGAGAAGCTAGATGAACAAGGATTAGAAAGGCTTATATATGCTTTAGAAGGTCTGGGGCAACGTAAAGAAGCTTTAAAAATTCTTAAATCTCACAAGTTAGCGCAAAACGATCCCGATATTTTGAATGTACTTGGAGGATTATATAAAAGAAAGTATTTAGATGATAGTTTATCTGAAGATGGCAAAGCTGCTTTTGATTGTTACACTAAAGCTTTAGATATAGCCCAAAAAATTAATCAAACCGAACAAATTTGTGAAAATGCCATCAATCTCGCTTTCCTTAATTTGAAACTTGAAGAAGATTATCATGATATGGAAAATTTTGCAAACATAGCTATTGAGGCTGCTACAAATTTTCGTTTCGATAAAATTTGGAAATTAAGGGCTTTGGCAGAAGGCTATATCTATTTAAACAATCTAGAAAAGTCAAAAGAAAATTTTATAAAATTTGCAATAAAAGCAAATGTAAGAGAAAAACTTAATACTTACTCTAATGCCTATAGTGCATATGTAATGCTAAATGATACTGAAAATTATGAAGATGATTTTATGAAATTCTTAAGATTAAACTTACTGTCATAAACTTTTTTAATTATTAAAAAAAAAATTAATATCTTGTCATAGCCCAATTTATATTGAATAACACCTACACATTTAAACTAAACTACTTTCGGCTGAAGCCCGAAAGGTTTGATTTCGGCTAAAGCCGACTAAAGATACTACACCGTTGTAAACTCTTCATCTCCCTTATCATCTTTATCTTGATTTTTAATATACTCTAAGATGATTTCATCTGTAATATTTCCAGATGTTGCTACAAAATAACCTCGCGCCCAAAGATGCCTACCCCAAAACTGATTCGACAACTGTTTATTCTCCTGCATCAACTTATATGAACTTTTCAAATACAAGTAGAAATGGAGATATTCTTCATATTGAAGATGTTGTAAAACTTGGCAAAGTATTTACCTTTAATTCAGGAGCTGAATGGGCAGAAGTATATTATAAAAATTAGATATTTAAGTCTTCTGTTTCTTCTTTCTAGCAGCTGGAAATAATACATTATTAAGTATTAATCTATATCCTGGAGATGTTGGATGTAGTTCTAATTCAGTTTTTGGATCTCCTACTCTATGCGTATAATCTTCAGGATCGTGCCCTCCATAAAACGTAAAAAAACCTTTGCCTTTTATACCATGTATGTATCTGGCTTCGCCATTGGTTTTGTTTTCTCCCATTACTAATACGTTAGATTTTATTTGATCTCTTGTAAAAGCAGTTGTTTGTCCCATAAACCCTTTAACCAGAGCTGTATGGTTTTGGTTTAACATAGTTGGAACAGGATCCCATTTTGCCGAAAAATCCATCAATGTAAAATAATCTGTAAGTTTTGGGATACGTCTTTTGGCTGTCATATCTATAGAGGAGAATTCGTAAATATTTGGGTTTCTTTCTAATATAAAGTTTTTAAAAGCAAATGTTTTATTGTAGTCTATCTTACTTTGGTAGCTTGCATCACTACCATCTCCATCAAACATAGGTTCACAAATATCTATACCTTCGGCAGAAAGGGCAATATCAAAGCTATCGGTTGCGCTACACATTGCAAACATAAAACCACCACCAACTACATAATCTCTAATTTTAAGTGCTACATCTAATTTTGCTTTAGATACTTTATCATATCCCAATTTTGCAGCCAAGTCTTCAGCATCTTTTTTTTCTTTTAAGTACCAAGGCGCACTTCTATAGGCTCTATAAAATTTACCAAATTGTCCCGTAAAATCCTCATGATGAAGATGCAACCAATCAAATAATAATAGCGCATCATTTAATACCTCTTCATCATATATGGTTTCATAAGGTATTTCGGCATAAGTTAATACCATGGTTACTGCATCATCCCAAGGTTGTTTTCCATAAGGTGTATAAACAGCAATTTTAGGTGCTTTTTCTAACACTACTGCTTCCATATTTTTACTTGGGCTACTTATTTCCAATAGAATACTTTCTGCTTTTGTATCACTAATCACTTCAAAAGATACACCTCTAATTTGACATTCTTTTTGTATCTCTTCAAAATATGGCATTAAAAAAGAACCTCCACGATAATTGAGTAACCATTTTACATTTTGTTGTTTTTCCAAGACCCAAAACGTGATGCCATAGGCTTTAAGATGATTTTTTTGAGTTTCTGCATCCATAGGAATAAGGATGTAAGAAGCGTAGGATTGAAAACTTATAAATAGAAATGTTAATATGAGTACCTTTTTTTTCAAAGTTTGTTTTTTTAGAGAATAGACCACTCCGCTGTTAGAATCAAGACTTAAGGAATACATCTTTTAGTCTTTGCTTTTTTATCTATATTCTTTTCAACTTGAAATATACTTAAAAAAATTCTATTTAAAACGCTTTAAAGACATATTCAGGAATTGTCAATATTTTATTTGACTATAGAATTTGATCCAGAAAGTAAATTGGCTAATCTTTTAGTGCCAGAAAACTGTTCCAAAATAATTTTAATAAATACAGTAATTGGTATTGCCATTATTAAACCCGGAATTCCCCAAAGAAATCCCCAAAACATAAGCATAACTAAAACTGTTATAATAT
>CAYRVY010000261.1:1719-3847 GCA_964427695.1 uncultured Flavobacteriaceae bacterium | reverse complement strand
AAATTCTTTCGAAAAATTCGCCAAAATATGATAAAAGAAAACAAAGTTAGCAAGTACTTGCTCTATGCTATTGGAGAGATTCTTCTTGTCGTTATTGGAATTTTGATTGCAATACAGATTAATACTTGGAATCAAAATAGGCTTGCTAATATTGAAGAAAAAACAGTATTAAAAAATTTACATACCGAGTTTTTACAAAATAAGGAGGCTTTAAAAGATGCACTTGCAGATAATAGTACAAGTTTTGATGTAGGAAAAACACTCTTTAATCTAATAGGTAAAGAAAGAACAGAAATTAAAAAACATAATATAGATAGTTTATTTTTTTATTCTTTCGAAACAGGATCATTTAGACCATCAGAAAATACTATTGCAGATTTATTGCAATCTGGACGTTTACAATTATTGAAAAATATTAATTTAAAAGACCTATTGTATCAATGGACAAGAGTTTTAAAAGAATATGATAATGCACGTGATAGAGTAGAAATAAAAGTTGATGACGAATATGTTCCATATTTATCAAAACACTATTCTATGAGAGATATAGATATGTATAGTCGTTTAGCATGGAAAACTAAAACGTTACTCAAAATCGATAAACTTCAAATATTTGAAGATATAGAATTCGAAAATATATTAGACGATTTTTTATATCGTTCTTCAAATAGCAGAATTTATCTGAAGGAATTAGAAAAAACAATTAATGCTATTTTAAAAGAAACTGAATAAAAGAACACAGATGACACAGATTGGTATGATAAAAAATGATTTAATTATAGTTGAAAATAAATCAGTGAAAATCTGCTAAATCAGCGTCATCAGCGTTCCATAAATTTTAAACTCATAACTTTAACCTCTCAACTAAATAAATGGCAGAATATAAAAGACCAACAACAGAAGCAGAATTCAAAAAGAACTTCAAGCAAAAAAAACCCTTGATGAATGATACAGAAGCGTTTTATGAAAGTTCACGCTGTCTATTTTGTTATGATGCACCTTGTATTCAAGCATGTCCAACACATATAGATATTCCATTATTTATCAAACAAATCCATACCGATAATACCACTGGAGCATCCAAAACGATATTCGATTCTAATTGGCTGGGAAATGTATGTGGTATTGTTTGCCCAACAGGTGTTTTATGCGAAGGTGCTTGTGTGTATAACCATCAGGATGTACCACCAATTCAGATTGGAAGACTTCAAAATTTTGCAACTAATAAAACCATATATTCAGAAAAAAATATTTTTAAAGTTGAAGAACCAAATGGGAAAAAGATTGCAATAATTGGTGCAGGACCAGCAGGAATCGCTTGTGCATGTGAGTTAAGAACTTTAGGATATGATGTCGATATTTTTGAAGCAAAAGAATTGCCGTCAGGTTTAAATGTGCATGGTGTTGCGCCTTATAAAGTCACTAATGAAGAGGTTTTAAAAGAAGTTGAGTATTTACAGAATCAGTTAGGATTCAATATCAAGTATAATGCAGCAATCACTTCAAAAGAGCAAATAAAAGAATTGGAAAATGATTATGATGCAATCTTTTTAGGAGTAGGTTTAGGAAAAACAGCAACTTTAAGATTGGATGGAGAAGATAAAGAAGGAGTTGTAGGAGCAGTAGAATTTATTGAGGAGTTGCGTATGAAACATCATCTTTTAAAAGTTCCTAAAAAAGTAGTTGTTATTGGAGGAGGAAATACAGCAATGGATGCTGCATCAGAATCTGCAAGAATGGGAGCACGAAAAACAGTTCTGGCTTACAGAAACTCCAAAGAAAATATGGGAGCTTATGGTTTTGAATACGATTTAGCAATTAGTGCTGGAGTTGATAGTTTGTTTAACGTAACTCCACTTGCCATAGTAGGAAACGGAAAAGTTGAAGGCGTGAAATTTGCAAAAACAGAAATGGTAAATGGAAAGCTTACAACCAATATGAATAACGTTTTTATTGTGAGATGCGATTTGGTTATAAAAGCTACAGGACAAGCTAAACAAGGAAGTTTATATGATCTTATTGATGATTTTGATGCAGGTAGTAACGCAATAATAAAAGTAAATGAAGAAACCTTTCAAACCTCTAATCCAAAATATTTTGCTGGAGGAGATGCTATTAATGGAGGATC
>CAYRVY010000261.1:0-1619 GCA_964427695.1 uncultured Flavobacteriaceae bacterium | reverse complement strand
CCCTTTGGGGAAATGTCCGAAGGACAAAGGGGCAAAATCGAATAAATATGATAGATTTATCAATAAATTTCGGAGGCATAAAATCACCAAATCCGTTTTGGTTGGCTTCAGCTCCACCAACAAATTCTGGGTATCAAGTTATGAAAGCCTTTGAAGCAGGTTGGGGAGGCGCTGTATGGAAAACACTTGGTGTTCCTGTTATTAATGTATCCAGCCGTTATGGTTCTATAGATTACAGAAACACAAGAATGATGGGTTTCAATAATATTGAACTCATTACAGATAGACCTTTGGCAGATAATCTTCGTGAGATTGAAGAAGTGAAAAAATATTTTCCAGACCATGCAGTCATTGCTTCCTTAATGGTAGAAAGTCGAGCAGAATGGGAGCAAATTATAAAAGATGTTGAAAATGCTGGAGCAGATGGTATCGAGCTTAATTTTGGTTGTCCTCACGGTATGTGCGAACGCGGAATGGGTTCGGCAGTAGGGCAAGAGCCAGAAGTGTTGAAAACTATTGTAAAATGGGTTAAAGAAGCCGCAAATATTCCTGTAATTACTAAACTATCACCAAATATTTCGCACATCACAGATCCTGGTTTGGCTGCTGTGCAAGGAGGAACAGATTCAATTTCGTTAATAAATACAATGAAAAGCATTATTGGAATAGATTTAGACAGCTACGCGCCTTATCCAATTGTTGATGGCAAAGGCTCTAATGGAGGTTATTGTGGTCCAGCTGTAAAACCAATTGCAATGCACATGTTAAAAGATTTAGCGCAGCACCCAGAGATTTCTAAAGTACCAATTTCTGGTATTGGTGGTATCGAAACCTGGCGGGATGTTGTAGAGTTTATTTTACTAGGCGCAACGTCTGTGCAAGTCTGTACAGCAGTGATGCATTATGGTTTCGGAATTGTACGCGAAATGGAAGCAGGTTTACGCCAGTTTATGGAAGAAAAGGGTTATGGTACTATTTACGATTTTGCTGGTAAAGCATTACCAAATGTTACTGAATGGAAACACCTAAACTTGAAATATAAAGTTATTGCCGAAATTAATGCAGATAAATGTATTGGCTGCGAACTTTGTTATATTTCATGCGAAGATGGTGCGCATCAAGCTATTGCGTTATCTGGTGATATAACCAATAGAATACCAAGTATTATTGAAGAGAATTGTGTAGGTTGTAATTTATGTTCTTTAGTTTGTCCTGTTGAAAATTGTATCACAATGGTTAAAACAGACGATGGTACAGAGCATATTACTTGGGATGAACGTACATTAAATGATGATATTCCAGTAACATTTGATGATGATCGAGCAGGAGGGAAAGGGCATTTTGTACCCAAACCGACTGATGCTTTGAAAAATAAATAGTACTTAAAGTTAACAAGTGTAACTAAAGTACTTAAAGTTAGTAGTCCAACTAAAAAAAAATTAAAATTAAAGAATTATAAAAAAAGTGATAAAGTTAGAATTAATTAAAAATGTTGAATACAGAAAAACTTAAGTGCACTTTAAGTACTTATAACTTTAGAACTTTTTATTTATGCCACTAATATCTTCTTCGTATAATCCTTCTTATAGGTTTAGAAATGATTTTATTTCAACTGTCTA
>CAYRVY010000260.1:0-3851 GCA_964427695.1 uncultured Flavobacteriaceae bacterium | reverse complement strand
TTTGTATCCCGAAATAACCGTTGGGAATCGCCTAAATATATTATTGGCGAAAGTTATGGAGGCACTCGTGTTATGGGATTGGCTAATGAACTTCAAAGCTCACAATGGATGTATTTAAATGGTGTAATTTTGGTTTCTCCTGCAGATTATAAACTTTATAGTACTGGACAACCTGTTTATTCAGCAATTAATTTACCTTACTTTACAGCAGCAGCTTGGTATCATAAAGTATTGCCTGCTGGTTTACAGAACAAAGATTTACTCGACATTTTGCCAGAAGTAGAAGACTATACCATTAATAAATTAATGCCAGCCATAGCTAAAGGAGGTTTTATTTCGGATGCTGAAAGGAATGATGTTGCAGAGAAAATGTCTTATTATTCTGGTTTAAGTAAAAAGTCTATTCTACAACATAATTTAGTTGTTCCTCCTAGTTTTTTCTGGAAAGAATTATTACGTGATAAAACTGGCCAAACAATAGGAAGATTAGATTCTCGCTATTTGGGAATTGATAAAATGGAAGCAGGAATGAGACCAGATTACAGTCCAGAATTAACATCTTGGTTACATTCTTTTACACCAGCAATAAACCATTATATTAAAAAAGAATTAAAATTTGACACAGATATTAAGTACAATATGTTTGGTTCTGTGCGTCCTTGGGATAGAGAAAACAATACTACTAGAGAAGATTTACGTAAGGCAATGGCAACCAATCCTTATTTAAAAGTGTTAAATCAATCAGGTTATTACGATGGAGCTACTACTTATTTCGCTGCAAAATATACCTTATCACAAATTGACCCAAGTGGTAAAATGAAAGATCGCTTTACCTTTAAAGGCTACAGAAGCGGTCACATGATGTATTTGCGCTATGAAGATTTAATTAAAGCCAATGAAGATTTAAGAGAATTTATCAAAAACTCTTCAGCTAAAGGTAAAGCTGCAAAATATTAAAATGATAATAATTGATTAGTTGTTTGCTAGAAAAGATGTAAGACTCCCGCAAATTTCGGGACAGGCTGCTTCGCTGAAAGAAAATAGACAAAGACTTATTTTTAGTTAACTAACAAACAGTTTAATTCATATTATAAAACTAAAGTGCTAAAGACTAAAGTGTCATAGGTTTGGTTTGGCAGACTAAAAGTTTGCTTGGTGAAATTTGTCGTAAAATATTTTTAGAATCTAAAGCGAAACACACTAATGCAGATAGTTTCAACTACATTTGAAACCAATAAATATAAACACATGAAACACTCTTTATTTTTCGGATTGCGTACACTTATCATCTTATTGATTGTAAGTTCTTGTAAATCTAAACCTGTAGAAACCATCACTTTTATAACTGCACCAACTGAAGCAATAAGCTCAGAACCTAATTTGCATAAAGCAAAGGATGGTACAATTTATTTAAGTTGGATTAAAACCAATGCTGATAAAAGCAGTACTTTATTGTTTTCAACTTTAAATGATGACAACAGTTGGTCTGCACCAAAAACTATTGCGATTGGTACAGATTGGTTTGTAAATTGGGCAGACTTCCCTTCTATTTCTTCATTCGGAGAAAGTGGTTTGGCAGCGCATTATTTAGATAAAAGTGCCGAAGATACTTATGCTTATGATGTAAAGCTCACACTATCTAACGATAATGGAAATACATGGAATACTCCTTTTGTTCCACATAACGATAATACAAAAACAGAACATGGTTTTGTGAGCAAAGTTGCGATAGATGATGATAGTTTCCTTGCTGTATGGCTCGATGGGAGACAAATGGCGTATGCCGAAAAGGATTCGACCATATTAAAAGAGATGACCTTAAGAAGTGCAATTATTAATAATAAAGGAGAATTATTAAGCGAATATTTAATGGACACTCGTGTTTGTGAATGCTGTCAGACAGACACTGCGATGACTAATAATGGCCCAATAGTAGTGTATAGAGATCGTTCGGAAAAAGAAGTTAGAGACATTTATTATGTAAGACATATTAACAACAAATGGACAGAACCAAAACCCATTTTTAGTGATAATTGGGAAATCTTTGGTTGTCCTGTTAATGGAGCTGCAATTTCTACTAAAGACGATACTGTAGCTGTAGTATGGTTTACAATGGCATATAATACTCCCAAAGTAAAAGTTGCCTTTTCTAAAGATAATGGAGAAACATTTGATATGCCTATTAATATTGGAGATGTGGATCCAATGGGTCGCGTAGATATTGAAGTTTTAGAGGATGGTTCTGCTTTAGTAAGTTGGATAGATATTATAGAAGACAATACTGTTATTCTACTACAAAAAGTAGATTCGGATGGAACTGTAAGTAAACTTATTACTTTAACAGAAACTTCGGAAAGCAGATCCAGCGGCTTTCCAAGAATGGTTATTAAAAACGATATGGCTTATTTAACATGGACTAATGTAGGTAAAGAAAACAAAAATATTAAAACAGCCATAATAAATACAAATAACTTAAACTAAACAGATTAGTTTAGTGGAGAAAACTGAAACCAGAAGTTTGAAGATTTTTTTTCGGACTTCAAACTTCAAACTTCTATCCTTTATTTCTATTTAATTGTAGAAACTGAAAGTGGATAGTTTTAACTTTTTTTGAGACCAAAACATGCATCAACCTTTAATCAGTATTCTTATTCCTTTTAAAAATACTGCTGAATTTTTACCAGAATGTTTACAATCTATTATTAATCAATCTTATAAAAATTGGGAATTACTAATCGTTGATGATGGTTCGACAGATGACAGTTTCAAATTAGTTAAAAATTTCACCAATAAAGATTCCAGAATTCAACTCTTTAAAAATAATAACTTCGGAATTATTAGTGCCTTACGATTAGCATTTTCTAAAAGCAAAGGCGAATTAATTACAAGAATGGATAGTGATGACATCATGTCTGCAAATAAATTAGAAGTTTTAAGCAATAATCTTCTAAAATATGGAAAAAAACACGTCGCTATTGGATTGGTTAAGTATTTTTCTAAAATGGGAATTGGTAATGGTTATTCTAAATATGAAACGTGGATAAATACCCTAACCTTAAACGGAACTAATTATTCTGAAATTTATAAAGAGTGTGTTATTCCATCTCCTTGTTGGATGATACATAGAGAAGATTTAGTTAATGCTGATGCTTTTAATCCAAATCGCTATCCTGAAGATTACGATCTTACTTTCAGGTTTTACGAAAATAGCTATACATGTATTCCATGTACAATTGTATTACACCAATGGAGAGATTATGATACAAGAGCCTCAAGAACGGATCCTTATTATGCGCATGATTCTTTATTAACTATTAAACTGCACTATTTTTTAAAGTTAGACTATAATAATACGAGACCATTAACACTTTGGGGAGCTGGAGATAAGGGTAAAACAATTGCCAGAATTTTAATAGAAAATGAAGTTCCTTTTAATTGGATTTGTGATAATCCAAAAAAAATTGGACGCACTATTTATGGTCAAGAACTTAAACCATTCCCTTTTTTAAAACAGATTAAGAACCCTCAAGGCATCATAACCGTTGCCAATCCTGAAGCTCAAAAACAGATAAGAAATTATTTATCTAAATTAGGACTTCAATCTATGAAAGATTATTTTTTCTTCTGCTAGGTATTAAAGAAATATGATGCAAAAGACATAAATAAATTAAAGGTTGATAATCATTGAAATCTGGTTTAAAAACGAGACCTCACAGGTTTTAAAAACCTGTGAGGTCTGGATAAGTGAAAATCATAGATAAAAAAGTTAAATTTCTCAAAACGATATCAAGTTCATCAGGTTTCATTTTCTATATTTGATAAATATTTTTTAGGATGCAGTTTAAACACCC
>CAYRVY010000259.1:0-3865 GCA_964427695.1 uncultured Flavobacteriaceae bacterium | reverse complement strand
CTTCGCTCCTGCCTGCCTTTGGTAGGTATCGGACGATATAGTTTATTAAAACAGAACCATATCTTATCCATTGCCAAGCATATGATGAACGAAACAGAAACCAAAATATAAAGAAAAAGGAATGTACTGACACCTACACATAAAGAAAGTGAATATTAACTTAAATTTTAAAATCATGTCAAATTTAGATGATTTCAAAGTAGAAGAACTTGAGCAACGCCTTAAAATGGGGAGCTGGTCAGATTCTGTTGAAGGAGGCTGTACAGGAAGCGATTGTGACTTCGATTATAAAGTAGTCTACACTATTCCATTTTAATTTTTTAAAGAGCGAAGAATATGCTACTATTTGGCATATTCTTTGTTTTTAACTTTTACTAAAATATCATACATGAAAAATTATATTCTTCTTATTTCACTTTTATTTTTAACAAAAAATGTTGTTTCTCAAAACTATGTATTTGACTTAAACAACAAAAAACCTATTGAATCTGTACATATTTTATATAATAATAATGGTTTAATTACTAATGAAGATGGTTACTTTGAGATTCCTAAAGAAAAAAAAATAGATAGTATATTCCTATCTCATATATCATTTAAATCAAAATGGATAATCTTTTCAGATATCAAAAAGAATGACACCATTTATTTACAAGAGTCTATAATAAGTTTAGACGAAGTAATTGTAAACAGTTTTAAAGCAAAAGACACAATCTTAAAAGCTATTCATAATATTGACAAGAACTATTTAAATAAACCTCATAATTCATTTGGCTTTTATAGGCAGTCTTTACAAGAAGACTCAAAAGGCATTGAAATAGTAGAAGTTGATTTCACTAGTTATATTGAAAATAAAAACTCAGTATATTCTACAAAAATCACCAATGCAAGACGTACTAAAAAATATTCTAAAATTAAATTTAAGACCGTTGGAGGAGTCTCTTCTATAATTGAAAAGGGTGATTTCGTCAAGCTAAAGCCTTACTTTTTAGATCCTAATAATGTTGATAATTATATATATATATATATATATATGAAGGTCAAATTAAGTATCAAGGGCTTGTAATTTATAAAATACGGTTTTTTCCTAAAAATAAAGATAATCTAAAATTTATAAGAAAAGGAGAATTATACATTGATTCTAAATCATTGGCTTTTGTTGAAATTAATTATGGTGTTGATAAAGACAAATTAAATACTATTATGAAGCTAAAATTAAAAAATGCTGAAATCAATAATCGTAAGCCTTTTTTCATATTAAGAAACTTTAAAAATATAATTAGATACAAGTTAACAAATGGCAACAAATGGGCTTTATCCTCAATTAAAGTAAAGAATAGCAAAATTGGTAGTTTTAAAGATTTAAGCCATATATATACTTTAAATGCTAAGCTTGTAATAAATCATATTAAAACAAATAATGTGAACCCTTTTAAGACTAACTATAATCTTTCTAAAGATTTCAGTAAAGCAGTTAGAAGGTTTGATAATTTAGATGATTGGGGAAATAATTTCAAACTTTCTTTATCGAATGATGAAAAAAGAATTTTAAACGATATATATGAAAAAAAGAAAAACAATTAGCCTATTATTTTTTTTAGTTATCACTAATAGTTTTGTTTATGCTCAAAAAATTGTGAGTACTGCTACTATTGATACCACTTTAGTACAATTTAACAGAAACTACTCTACTTTAACAAGCTCCATTTTTAATTTTAAACCACCTAAAACTATTGATTTTTAATCCATTTGAATATACGCGAAATATAAAAGAGCAATTGAAATCGTATAACCTTGTTATTTATGGTATTGATGAGATAAGAAATGGTAAAGCTTTTTTTACACCAAAGTACTTAGGTAAGTCGTTTTTTAAAGATTGGTATAACAACGTTTACACAAATGATTTAAGTAAATACCTACCCAAGCCACCTGACTTATTAACTCGGCAATAATATATCAATATAATTAAAAATTTGATGATAAAAACTAACCCAAACTACATTGAAATAACAAAAGAAAAAGACGAATTAATAAAATGTGTTAAACTTGCCTTAGAGTTGAGAATTATTGGGATTCTGAGGTCTATAGAGCTTATCAGGTTTATGGTCTTCCTTCTTTTGTGCTTATTGATACCAATGGTAACATTGTTGATCCTGTTGCCCCGAAGCCTTCGTCAAAAGAAATTAGGAAAACACTAGATAAACTTCTAATAAATTAAATAAAAATCCAGCAACCAACAAAGAACTGAGCTATAAGTAATTGCTTGTTCTCGCCTACTTTGGAAATTCCTGCGGAATTTACAACTTGGTGCATACTTGCAAAATTAAGTACTAACCCACACAACTACTCATAGCCAAACCGATAAGCGTAATTCCAAATTTACAACCTAAAAAAAATCACTTAAAACTAATTACTGTTTCTTCGCTTTCTTACTTCCAGCATACATTTCGTACTTAACCAAACGTGCTTCGAGTTTCGCGTTAAAGACTTTAATCTTACGTGAAGGTCGTAATCCAACATATTTTAAGGCTTCTAGATTAGAAGTAATAAACCATGCGTTTGTACCAGAAAAGCCATGCTTTAAAGTCGTGCCAATATCTCCATAAAATGCTTCAACATTTAAACTTTCGAGACGTTCTCCATAAGGTGGATTAAACACCATGTGCAAAAGCTCTTCTCCAGCCTTTTGGGTTTTAAAGAAATCTTCATGTTTGATAGTTATAAACTCATCAAGATGTGCATTTTTAACGTTCTCTTTAGCTTTATTAACTGCCGAAGGCGATTTATCGTAACCCAAAATCTTATAATGAAAATCTCGAGTTTTAGAAAGTAAGGATTCTTCAATTTTTTCAAATAAATCCACATCCCAATCTTGCCAACGTTCAAAAGCAAATTCTTTACGCATCAAATTTGGCGGAATGTTACACGCAATCATAGCAGCTTCTATAAGAATAGTTCCACTTCCACACATTGGATCCATAAAATCACTTTGTCCATCCCAACCAGAAAGCATAACCAAACCAGCTGCCAATACTTCGTTAATTGGAGCAATATTAGTTGCCGTTTTATAACCGCGTTTGTGCAAAGACTCGCCAGAGCTATCTAAAGAAATGGTACAAGACTGCTTATCGATATGCACATTAATTTTTAAATCCGGAAAACGTAAATCTATATTTGGTCGTTCTCCTGTTGTGTCTCTAAATTTATCAACAATGGCATCTTTAGTTTTTAATGCTATATATTGTGAGTGTGTGAACACTGTAGAATGCACTGTTGCATCTATAGCCAGTGAGCCTGTAGGTTTCATATAATCCTCCCAGTACATTTTATAGACTTGATTATATAAATCCTGCTCATTAAAAACTTTAAATGTTTTTATAGGTTTTAGAATTTTAATAGCAGTACGCAAGCCTAAATTAGCCTTATACATAAGCCTTTTATCTCCAGAAAAACTTACGTTTCGAATACCAATTTTTACATCACGAGCACCAAGGTTACGCAGTTCTTTGGCCAAAAGTTCTTCGAAGCCAAACAAGGTTTTGGCAAGCATTTTAAAATTATTCTCCATTGCAAAAGTCAAATAGATTGCAAAAATACTTTATTTTTGTTTCGACACACCTTAATGCATGACAAAAGACACGAAAGATTGGTTTACTTCTTGGTTTGATACTCCTTACTATCACATTTTATATAAAGACAGAGGTTTTGATGAAGCGCAGAACTTTATGGCAAACCTTACCAGTTATTTAAATATTCCTGAAGTCGGAAAAATCTTGGATTTAGCCTGCGGAAAAGGAAGATATTCGGTGTATCTTAATAAGATTGGTTACAATGTTACTGGAATAGATTTATCGCCTCATAGTAT
>CAYRVY010000258.1:0-3886 GCA_964427695.1 uncultured Flavobacteriaceae bacterium | reverse complement strand
CTATAATTCAGATTATGCAGCTAAAGCGTAGTTATTCTCGCCGTTTAAAATTTGACATAGCCTTTTACGCGTTTCAATGTCGTTACGCGACGTGCTTACAGTTTAGTACAACTCGCTGTCAAAACCAGTCGACCCCTTAATGAAATAGGTACGCTTTACGTACCGTAATTGAATTAATCCCGAACTTGTTTCGGGAACTCATTCTATTGTGTTAAATTTTTTATTTCACTTTCCTTAATAGGAATGGATTGCGAAGTTACAAAAAAAGTTGCTCAAACGCATAAATCAGCTTATTTTCGCTCAAAAAATGTACCATTTTTTAATTGGCAGTATTCAGTTATCAGTTTACAGTTGCGTTTTTAGTAAATTAGTGAATATGTGGATAAATAATCAAAATAGCCAATGAGTAATTTTTCAATTCAACAGCGTAGTCAATGAACATTAAATTTGCCATCATAAAAGAACGTAAAAACCCACCAGATTGTCGCGTAGTGTTGTCTCCGCAAGCCTGTAAAAAAATTATAACCGATTTTCCTCAAGCAGAAATTATTGTTGAATCAAGCGATAATCGAGTGTTTAATGATGATGAATACTCTAATTTAGGTTTTCAGGTGTTAACAGATATTTCAGATGCTGATGTAATGCTTGGTGTAAAGGAAGTACCTATTGATTCGCTTATTCCGAATAAAAAATATTTTTTCTTTTCGCATATCATAAAAAAACAACCCTATAACAGGAACTTGTTAAGAACAATTTTAGAAAAAAAAATTGAATTTTACGATCATGAAACTATTGTAAATGCTAATAACCACAGGCTTATAGGATTTGGATATTATGCTGGAGTAGTTGGTGCTTACAATGGTTTAAGAGCTTATGGGTTAAAATTTGGATCTTTCAGCTTACCTAAGGCTGAACACTTAAAAAACAGAGATGAACTTAATGCAACTTTAGATAAAATATTACTTCCAAAACTAAAAATTGTACTTACTGGAAAAGGTAAAGTAGGTAGAGGAGCAAAAGAAATTTTAGATTATTTAAACATTAAAGAAGTTTCAGTAGAAGATTATTTAACCCAAGAATTTGATGAGGTTGTTTACGTGCAAATAGATGTGTTAGATTATAATGTTCGTAAAGATGGTCAACAACTTGGTAAACAAGATTTTTACAACAATCCGCAAGAATACAAATCTACATTTATGAAATTTGCCAAAGTGAGTGATTTGTTTATCGCTGGTCATTTTTTTGGGGAAGGATCTCCATTTCTATACACTCGAAATGATGCAAAATCTAAAGATTTTAATATTAGAGTTGTTGCAGACATAAGTTGTGATATTGATGGACCAGTTGCAAGTACATTAAGGCCATCTACTATTGCAAATCCAATTTATGGGTATAATCCAAATACAGAAACTGAAGTCGATTTTATGGATGAAGAGGCAATTGTGGTCATGGCTGTAGATAATTTACCTTGCGAGCTGCCTGATAATGCGAGTAGAGGATTTGGTTTTATGTTTATACAGCATGTTATTCTTGCTTTTTTTAATAATGATGAAGATGGCATTCTTGCAAGAGCCAAAATGACTGAAAATGGCAAACTCACTCCGCGTTTTGCATATTTACAAGATTATGTTGATGGAATAGAATAGTTAGATTTTTTAAAATTTATTAGCTACATTTAGGTTCTTAAATTTTGAGGATGAAACATTCAAAAATTTATCATGACACTTTAACTAATCATTATTTTGGATGTTCCATGTGATGCTTAAAAACAATAAATAAGAACACATGAAAGACGAATACATTGATATAGACACATTAAAATTCTTATTATACAATGTGCATCATACCCAAGACTTATTAAGTAGAGAACGATTTGCAGACTACGATAAAACTTCTATCGATATTTTTATAGACTCTGTTAAAACCTTTTCTGATACTGCATTATTTCCATATATAAAAGACATGGACGAAAAGCCATCTTATTTTAAGGACGGGAAAATTAATGTACATCAACAATTTGAAAACATAATTAAAACTGGAGGTGAAATGGGATTGGTTGGATTGGGTTTCGATTATGACGATGGAGGAATGCAAATGCCTTCTACTATTTTTCATGCTGCATATTTTATTATGGAAGCTGCCAATAATCATGTACCAGGATATTTTGGCTTAACAGCAGGTTCGGCTAATTTAATTCTGTCTTTTGGCAGCCAAGAACTTAAAGACAGCTATGTGCCAAATATGTTAGACTTAACTTGGGGAGGAACCATGTGTTTAACCGAGCCTCAGGCTGGAAGTTCGCTTTCCGATGTAAAAACAACTGCAACTCCAACAGAGCAGGATTACCATTTAATTAAAGGACAAAAGATATTTATTTCGGCTGGAGACCATCAGTTCTCTAAAAATTTTGTGCATTTGGTTTTAGCACGAATTGATGGATCACCATCAGGAATTAAAGGCGTTTCGTTGTTTGTGGTTCCTAAAAAACGACCAACCGATAATGATGATTTGGTTTATAATTCTGCTGAGATTGTTGGTGAATTTGAAAAAATGGGACAAAAAGGCTATTGTACAACTCATATTGTTTTTGGAGATAATGATGATTGTAGAGGTTGGTTGGTTGGCGAACCTAATAAAGGCTTATCTTATATGTTTCAAATGATGAACGAAGCTCGTATTGCAACTGGAAGAATGGGAGCAGCTATTGCATCAGCAGCATATTATTCGTCTTTAAAATATGCAAACGAGCGTCCACAAGGACGAAAACTAAACAGCTTTGGACAAAAAAATGCTGATGAAGAACAAACGCTCATCATTAATCATCCAGATATTAAACGTATGTTACTCAGCCAGAAAGCGATAGTAGAAGGCTCGATGAGTTTAATTTTTCAAACTTCTAATTATTTTGATGAAGAAATAACAAGCACTTCAGCTGAAGAAAAAGAAAAATATAATTTGTTATTAGAATTATTAACACCTATTGCAAAAACTTATCCAGCAGAAAAAGGAATAGAATCTACAAGTAATGCTGTTCAAATTTTAGGAGGTTACGGTTTTTGTTTCGATTTTATGCCGCAACAATACTATCGGGATATACGGATTATTGCTCTTTATGAAGGCACTACTGGAATACAATCTTTAGATTTATTAGGCAGAAAAGTAACTATTAAAAATGGAAAGGCTGTTGAATTATTAGCTGAAGAAATTCAGCAAACAATTAAAGAAGCCAATAACTATGATGTTTTAAAACCTTACGCGAATGTGTTATTAGAAAATTTAGGTTTGGTACAGAAAGTCATAACTACATTAATGCCTCATGCTATAAAAGGCAATTACGAACGCTTCCTTGCAGATGCTACTGTTTTTATGGATTTTTTAGGAACTATTGTTGTAGGATGGCAATGGTTAAAAATTGCTAATGCAGCACAACAGGTTTTAGTAGAAAAGAATGGTAACCAAACCGATACCTTTTATGAAAGTAAAATTCATACCATGAAATTTTACTTTACTTATGAATTGATAAAAACAAAAGGATTAGCAAAAACGTTGATGAATAATGAAGAACTTACCATTAAGGTTTCTAATGACATTTTTTAGTTAACTTGTACGTTCTTTAATATTAATCCAACATTATGCAAAAATTTGATTCACCGCTTTCTGCTTTCAAATATTGGGAAGAAACAACTCCTGATAAAGAATATTTAAGACAATATATTAATGGCGAACTTATAATATATACATTTAAAGAAAGTGGAGACCAAGCCAGACGAATTGCCACAGCTATTAAGGAGTTTAATTTACCTCCTAAAAGTAAAATAGCTTTATTATCTTCAAATTGCGCACATTGGGTTATGGCAGATCTTGCCATTATGATGTCTGGTCATAC
>CAYRVY010000257.1:0-3908 GCA_964427695.1 uncultured Flavobacteriaceae bacterium | reverse complement strand
ATGAAAAATATATTTAAAATAAGCACCGTTTTAGCATTCCTTTTTATTTTAGGAAGCTGTGGTAACTCTACTGAAAAGCATAATGACGAAAGCGGTAACCACGAAGAGCATAACGAAAAAGGACATGAAGAAGAAGGCAAACACCAAGAGGAAGATTCTAATATTTTAACACTTCAACTAGAGCAATTGGATGTGATGAATATTGAATTAGGGACTATACAGCAAGTAAATTTAGGAGCTACTCTAAAAGTAAACGGACAATTAGAATTGCCTCCCCAAAAAATGGCAAGTGTAAGTACTATTATTGGTGGACGTGTACAAAGTGTTACTGTAATAGAAGGCGATAAAGTATATAAAGGACAAGTAATTGCACGATTAAGCAATCCAGAATTTATTACCATGCAACGCGAATATCTTTCGGCAAAAGGTAATATTTCTTTTTTAGAAAAAGACTACCAACGAAAAAAGGAATTGCTAAAAGACGGGATTACTTCAACCAAATCGTTCCAGCAAGCAGAAGCGGCTTATCTTGAAGGGAAATCAGTATTAAATGCTTCAAAGTCAACCTTACAGTTAATGGGTGTGAGTGTTTCAGCTTTAGAAAACGGGAAGATAGTATCTTCAATACCCATAATTGCTCCAATAAAAGGCTATATACAAAATGTAGAAATTAACATAGGAAAATATGTTTCTCCTGAACAAGAAATGTTCAAAATTGTAGATAATGAGCATTTACATATTGGTTTAAAAGTATTTGAAAAAGATATAGACAAAGCCAAAGTAGGTCAAAAAATAACCTTTGTCCTAACCACCAGACCCGATAAAATATATGAAGCAGAAATTTTTGCACTCGGTAAAGCTTTTGATATGAATACAAGAGCAGTAAAAGTACACGCAAAGATTATTGGTTCTCACGAAGGTTTACTAACAGGAATGTTTGTAGAAGCAAGAATAATTACAGCTAATAAAGAAGTAAATGCCTTGCCTGATGCAGCTTTTGTATCCAAAGATGGGTTGGATTATATTTTTATTCAGAAGAAAAAAGATGACGATGATATAGAATTGGAAAAGGTTCGTGTAAATAAAGGCGTTTCCGATTTGGGCTTTTCTGAAGTGGTTTTTCTTAAATATATACCAAAAGATATATTAGTGGTAACAAAAGGAGCTTTTTATGTTGATGCAGAGCTTAGCAAAGGCGAATTTGAAGAACACGCACATTAAGACATATAAAATGAGCACAGAAATTGAAAATCTTTTAGAAACAAATGGCATACGTATTACCGCAATGCGTTTATTAATCTATAAGTTTCTTACAAAAAAACAGGTAGCTGTAACTTTGAGTGATATAGAAAACGCTTTTTATAAAGTAGATAGAACCACGTTGTATAGAACGGTTAAAACATTTGAAAAAAAAGGTATCGTTCATAAAATAGACGATGGCACAGGAATTAACAAATATGCCTTATGTGAACAAGGCTGTAATTGTGAAATTGAGACCGATTTGCATTTACATTTTCACTGTAATAACTGTAACCAAACCGTTTGTTTAACCGACCAAAAAATTCCACAAATAAAAGTGCCTAATGGCTTTGTTTCCGAAAATATAAATCTTGTTATCAAAGGTATTTGCGATAAATGTAGTGGACAATAAATGCACTTCTGTTGCAGTGTTTAATATGTTATTTTTAAAAATATCCTTATGTGTAAACCGAAATAGTTATGAATAAAGAACATGAATGTGAAGATAGTGTATGCACTATAGATTTTACTAAAGAGACTAAAGACGACAAAACATTTTTCGTAAACAAAGCATACTTAATTCCGGCAATTGGTCTATGCTTATTGCTGGAAGGAATTGGTTTTGATTATTTTGACCTTCCATTTTTTACTCCTCCAATTCCTTTGATTTGGTTTGGCATTATTTATATCGCAGTTGGTGGGCCAATTGTATTAAAAGCAGCAAAACTAATTACCAAAGGTAATATTTATAACGAATTTGTATTGATGTCTGTAGCGACCATTGGTGCGTTTTTAATAGGTTCTTATGCCGAAGGTATTGCCGTTATGCTCTTTTATGTAGTGGGAGAATTGTTTCAGGAGGCAGCAGTAAATAGGGCAAAACACTCTATAAAAGCATTATTAAAAGTACAGGTAGAAGAAGTGGCTGTTTTAGAAAATGGAAAACTAATTATCAAGCATCCTAGTAAAGTTTTGGTTGGGCAAACAATTCAAACCAAACCTGGACAAAAAATAGCTTTAGATGGCGAATTGGTTTCAGAAATTGCTAGCTTAAATACGGCAGCTTTAACAGGCGAATCGGCACCCGATACAAAAAAGAAGGGAGATAGGGTACTGGCAGGAATGCTAAACCTCAATACTCTGATAGAAATAAAAGTTACCAGTAAATACGAAGACACCAAACTCTCTAAAATATTAAAATTAGTTCAAGAAGCAGTTGGTAAAAAAGCTAAAACACAATTGTTAATTAGCCGTTTGGCAAAAATTTATACCCCAATTGTATTTTGGTTAGCCATAGCATTAATTATCGTTCCTTATTTTTTTCTTGGAGAAGCCTATCAATTTTACACTTGGTTTCAGCGTGCACTCATCTTTTTGGTAATTTCTTGCCCCTGTGCGCTAGTAATCTCAATTCCGTTAGGATATTTTGGAGGCATTGGAGCTGGTTCTCGTAATGGAATACTCTTTAAAGGTTCTAATTTTTTAGATTTAATGACAAGAATAGATACCGTTGTTATGGATAAAACAGGAACCTTAACCAAAGGTGTTTTTGAAGTACAAGAAGTAATCTCAAAAGAATTTGACAAGAACTTATTGTTAGAATTAGTTGCTGTATTGGAAAGTAATTCTACACATCCAATAGCCGAAGCAATTGTAAAATATGTAAGTCTTGAAAACACTTCATTAAAGGCAACTGATGTAGAAGAAATTTCAGGTCAGGGGATGAAAGGTAAAATAGGTGATTACCAAGTGTTGGCAGGAAATATAAAGTTATTGGAAAAGTATGGTATTTTGTATGATGAAAGCCTAAAATACAATCCCGAAACGATAGTTATTATTGCCATAAACGGAATCTTTGCAGGATATATTACCATAGCAGATACTCTAAAACCCGATGCCAAAGCAGCTATAAAAGCTTTGCATAATATTAAAAAAATTACCAAGATTGTGATGCTTTCTGGCGATAAGCAATTGGTTGTTGATAAAATTGCAAAACAACTTAAAATCGATGTAGCTATTGGCGAATTACTTCCAGAAGAAAAAATTAATGAAGTTGAGAAACTAAAAAAGCAAGGCAGAACTATAGCTTTTATTGGTGATGGAATAAATGATGCACCAGTAATCACCCTATCAGATGTAGGCATGGCAATGGGGGGATTGGGAAGCGATACAGCTATTGAAACTGCCGATGTTGTGATTCAAACCGACCAGCCATCAAAAATTGCAACAGCAATTCATATAGGCAATGCTACCAATAAAATTATATGGCAGAACATAAGCCTAGCCTTAAGCGTTAAAATAATGGTTTTAGCTTTGGGAGCAATAGGGATGGCAACTATGTGGGAAGCCGGAATTGCCGATGTTGGTGTGGCTCTACTGCCAATTTTAAACGCGATGAGAATACAAAAAATGACTTGGAATTAAAGCAACTTATAATGGATAAACAGTATCTAAAGGTAATGTGAAGTTAATGATTGAGATAATATTACAATTAGTGAAGCAATTATAACTCAAATAAACGAACTACTTCAAAATGCTCATACAGCAATGTTAGTTGCATTAAAAATGAACTGATTAAGTTTATTGGTCTCAAAAATAGTTAAAACTATGCACTTTAGTGCATTTCGCTTTAGCTTCTAAAAATATTTTAGGGTTGGAAGTTGGGAGAC
>CAYRVY010000256.1:0-3948 GCA_964427695.1 uncultured Flavobacteriaceae bacterium | reverse complement strand
TTTTACCACCAATGTTAGGCTTTAATTCTGGACCAGATTGGTGGCTTGTTGCCTTGGGGTTTATTACTTCGGCAACTATAATCCCCTTACTTGCACTCTTTGCACATGCCAAATTACAAGGTACTATGTTAGATTTTGGGAATAAAGTATCACCACTATTTAGCCTTATATTTTGTATTTGTGTTTATGTAATAGCCGTAGCTTTACCTAGTCCGCGTACAGCTGCTGTGACTCATGAAATGACAATACAACCTTTTTTTGAAACGAGTTCATTATTAACAAGTAGTATCTATTTCGGATTAGTGTTTTTGTTTGTTATGAATAGAAATAATGTGTTACAAATACTTGGTAAATATCTTACACCTTTTATTGTATTAATTTTATTGGCTATTATTGTTGTCGGTATTTTTTTACCTGTAGGAGAAATGAATCCGTCCACATTTCAAGCACCAGTTATTAGTGGGTTGTTAGAAGGCTATCAAACCTACGACGCTTTAGCAGGATTACTAACAGGAGGTATTGTAATTATTTCAATAAATAATTTAAAAGGAAACATTTCTTCTAAAGACAAGAAAACCATGATTGCAAAATCAGGATTTATAGCAATGTTAGGATTACTTATAATTTATGCTGGACTAATAGCTGTAGGAGCATTATACAGTTCTCATTTTAGTAGCGATATTACCAGAACCGAATTACTTTCAGGATTATCTACAAAAACTTTAGGGAATATTGGCACTACTTTTTTAAGTGTATTAGTTGCTATTGCATGTTTTACAACAGCTATTGCTATACTAGTTGGAACAGCCGATTTTTTTAAAGGTCTTTTTAACAACTCTAAAGCAGTATATCTATTTACAGCAATTATATCCTGTGTGTTAGGCGTTTTGGTTGGGCAAATGGATGTTCACTATATAATTGATGTAGCTTTACCAGTATTAATGTTTATTTACCCATTAGCGATTGTATTAATTTTACTAAATATAATACCAGAAAAATGGGCTTCGAAAACAGTATTTAAAGCAGTAGTTTTGGTAGCTTTTATTTTTAGTATTCCAGATTTTTTGAGTTTTTTAGTTCCTACTGAAAATTTAGAAGGTATAAAAGCTATTATTCCTTTTTCGCAACATAATTTAGGTTGGGTATTACCAGCTTTAGTTACTTTTGTTTTAGTGAATGTAATTTCTAAAGTAAAAGAGTCTTAAAAAAACAAGGTTTTAACCCAATGCTTTTCAAATAGTAGGAAGGCATATATTACGATGCTTGTTACTTGTCACACTTTTTGTTTTAACTTTGTAAATAATAAATTATACTTTAAATTTAGGATGTATAATTTATATTAGAAAAAAAATGATGACCATTGATCAAATTGCAATATTGTTAATTATCGTAATGACTTTTGTCCTTTTTATTTGGGGACGTTTTAGATATGATGTAGTTTCTATTATAGCTTTAGGAGTCCTATTTATTGTTGACCAGTTACTTGGAGGAGAAAAATCTAATTTAATTATAGACGAATCTAATTTATTTATAGGCTTTGCGCATCCTGCGGTAATAACTGTAGCTTTAGTACTTATTATAAGTAAAGCACTTCAAAATTCGGGAGTAGTAGATCTTATTTCTCGACAAATAGCACCTTTTTCTAAAGTTAAGATTACTCATATAGCTAGTTTAAGTGGAGTGGTAGCAATTCTTTCGGCTATTATGAATAATGTTGGCGCACTTGCTCTAATGCTTCCTGTAGCAATTAAAAGCTCAATAAAACAAAAACGATCTCCGAGTATTCTTTTAATGCCATTGGCTTTTGCCAGTATTTTAGGAGGAATGATAACTATGATTGGTACGCCTCCTAATATTATAATTTCTACCTTTCGTAAAACACAACTTATAGATTTAAAGCAACGAGCTCTTCAAGACATCAACTCATCGGCTGCTAAATATTTTAACAGTCAAAATATAGATGTTTCACAATTTAAACCAGAAGCGTTTAGTATGTTAGACTTTAGTCCTGTAGGAGGAGTAATAGCATTAATGGGAGTGTTGTTTGTTGCCTTAATTGGCTGGAGACTAATCCCTAAAACTTCATTTAAAAAATATGGTAAAGAATCTCTCTTTTCTATTAGTAGATATATAACCGAAATACGAATTCCTAAAGAAAGTAAGTTTATTGGATTGAAAATTAAGGAAATACAGAGTTTTACTGAAGACAGGCTCACAATATCTGGATTTATATTTAATGACGGAAAAATCCATTTACCACACAACGACCATATTATTAAAGAGGGTGAGCTATATCAAGTTAAAGCAGATCCAGTTGAATTGCGAATAATGATGAACGAATATGGTTTAAGATTTCCAAAATTGATGCGAGAAAAAATAGACAAATTAAAGGATCAGCATACTACTTTTAGAGAGGTTTTAATAACGCCTGGATCTCCATTAGAAAATCGCAGACGTAATTATTTTAATAGGTTTACCTCAAATACATTAATTTTAATGGCTGTAGCACGCCAAGGGCAACCTATACGTAAACGTCTTGGAAATGTGGTTTTTCGTGTAGGTGATGTTTTATTATTACAAGGTAATATAGATAATCTCTCTGATAGTATAAGCTCTTTAGAGCTTATACCCTTGGCAAACAGGAATGTGCAGATAGGTGTTTTTTCTGAAGTAGGTCTTGCATTATTAATATTTGGCACTGCTATTATATTAAGTATGTTTGGTATTGTTCCCATTACACTAGCTTTTGTAGGAGCAGTTTTAATGTATCTTTTTACTGGGATATTGCCCATTCGTGAATTATATAAACAAATAGATTGGCCAATTATAGTATTATTAGGTGCTATGATTCCTGTAAGTAATGCACTTCAAACAACAGCTACCACAGAATTAATTGCAGACTTAATGCTAAATATGACACATAATTTACCATCTTGGTTCATTTTAGCTTTGGTAATGATTATTACTATGACGCTTTCGGATGTAATTAATAATGCTGCCACAGCTCTTATAATGGCACCAATTGCAGTTGAAATTGCAATAACAATGGGAGTTAGTATTGATCCTTTTTTAATGAGTGTTGCCGTAGGAGCTTCCTGTGCATTTCTTACACCAATTGGTCATCAATGTAATGCACTTGTACTTGGACCTGGTGGTTATAGGTTTTCCGACTATTGGAAAATGGGATTACCATTAGAAATTCTTATCGTTATACTAGGTACGCCATTAATATTATACTTTTGGCCCTTGTAAAAAGACACTTTCAGAAGCAAACAATTTTAATTAAGTATTTTAGAGTTATCTATAATAATGTTGATTTACACCAAATACTTAAGTTTACAATCTCTTATATTAATTTTAGTCGCAATATTTTATATAACTCTTGCATGACATATATATTAACAAATGTAATTTGCTATCATTTTATTTTTTCAGAAATAAAACTTTAAAGTTGTTTTTAGGGGTTCATTAAATCTTCAATCTCTACAATTTCTATAGGAATATTTTTCATTAAATTAATTGGTTCGTCAGAGTTTTGAATCACAACATCATCTTCTAAACGAATACCAAAACCTTCTTCGGGAATATAAATTCCTGGCTCAACAGTAAAGACCATATTTTCTTGCATAGGCTCAGTTAAAATACCATAATCATGCGTGTCTAAACCAATATGATGCGAAGTGCCATGCATAAAATATTTTTTGTAAGCTGGTAAATCTTTGCTTTGGTTTTGCACATCTGCTTTATCAAGTAATCCTAAACCTAACAATTCAGAAGTCATAAGTTTACCAACTTCTATATGATACGCTTCCCAATCTGTTCCGGGAATTAATAGTTTAGTGGCTTCATTTTTTACACGCAAGACAGCATTGTAAACCTCTTTTTGTCTATTGGTAAATTTTCCAGATACAGGAATTGTTCGCGTCATATCGCTTGAGTAATTTGCAT
>CAYRVY010000255.1:0-3949 GCA_964427695.1 uncultured Flavobacteriaceae bacterium | reverse complement strand
TACAGTTTATATATTTAATTATATTTCCTTAAGATTAAAAAAAAGGTCTGTGTTATTAAAACACAAGCCTTTTAAGTATTTATTAAGTAAGCAATAGTATTTACTCTACTACTATTTTTTTAGTTGCTTTTCCTTTATTGGTTATTATTTCTACAAAATAAAACCCTTGAGAAAGATTTGTAGTGCTTATACTATGCTTTGTTGTGGCACTAATAAATTGACCTAAACTATTATAGATGTTTACCTTTTGTAGTTCTAATCCTAGTTGTAATTTAATAGTAAAATGTTCTTTTACTGGGTTTGGATATAAATTAAATTGTGATAACACAAAACTATCGTTAGATAACACAGCATTTAGATCATACACACGTACATTACCGGAAATAGAACCATTTCCATCATTTCCTTTAGCATCAATCGCAACTATACTACCATCTGAACTTAAACTTACGGATTGACCTGATGTGTTACCTGATGCCTCTCCATCTATATCACTGCCTATTTGTGTCCAAACGCCACTTATATTCCCATATACTCGTACTTGCCCTGATTCAGTTCCATTTCCATCATTGCCAGGTGCTCCAATAACAACAACACTACCATCGGAGGATATAGAGACGCTATGTCCTGATTCATCATTTACTGCTTCACCATCTATATCGCTGCCTACCTGAATTTGTCCAAATAAAATAAATGGAAATAAAATAAAAAAGAGTATTTGTTTTTCATAGCTAATTTATTTTAAGTTTTTAAAAAAGTAAATGTAACTTATTATATATAAAATCCTACAAACTTAACTAATATTATAAACTCAATGTATTAGGTTAATTTCACTTTGTTATTTTATTTTTTTTAAAGTTATCCACATTATATATTATATAATTATTTTCTTTTATAAATTTTAAAAATAAAATGATGGTTATTATAGCTTGTTAATAGTTAGGATAACTTTTTATAGATTTGATTTGATATATTACTAACTATATTCTATTAACAAGTTATAAGATATGTAAAGTACTTATTTATAAGCTATTTATATTTACTATTAACAACTGTTTATAACCGAAGTTAACTGCTAAATATTAATAACTATTTTATAAATTTATGTTTATATAATAAGATTATTGTTTTATAAATATGTTTTAAAAAGTAGCTTAAATTTTAGGTTGTTACATAATACATTTTGATTGTAATAAATATTGAAGTATAAAAATTTTTATTTCATTTTATGATAAATAGATATTAACAACTAATGAATAGTTAGAAGTTAACTTATCAACTTTTTGTTTTAACGACTAATACATTAACTTTATACTTTAAAAATACATAAGATTTCCTTCCGATAGTTATCGGGATTCACGGAAATTAATTTAATACATTAAATTAATGAAAATATCAATAGGTAACGATCACGCAGGAACAGAATATAAATTAGCTATAATAAAACATCTAGAAGAAAAGGGGTTTACAGTTAAAAATCACGGAACCAATACTAATGACAGTGTAGATTATCCAGATTTTGTTCACCCTGTGGCAGAAGATGTAGAAAATAAAAAGGCAGACTTTGGTATTATTATTTGCGGTAGTGGGAATGGTGCGAATATGACAGCAAACAAACATCAAGGAGTTCGTTCTGCTTTATGTTGGACCAACGAGATTACTAAATTATCGCGACTACATAATAACGCCAATATTTTAAGTATTCCAGCTCGTTTTACAACATTACATCAAGCTATAGAAATAGTAGATACGTTTTTAAATACAGCTTTTGAAGGCGGAAGACACAAAACTAGAGTAAATAAAATTTCTGCCTCTTGTTAAATGTTGCAATCGCACTCACATAATCATTCTCATAAAGAATTAAAAGGACGACCACTTGTTATATCTATATTTTTAAATATTCTTATAACAATAGCACAAGCAATAGGAGGTTTTTTATCAGGTAGTTTAGCCTTATTAAGCGATGCTCTTCATAATTTTACTGACGTTCTATCACTTATAGTTAGTTATATTGCTAATGTCTTATCTAAAAAGAAAGCATCAAAACACAGAACATTTGGTTATAAACGCGCCGAAATTTTAGCAGCATTTATAAATTCATCTACGTTAATAATTATTGCTGTGTTATTAATTATTGAAGCCATAAAACGCTTCCAAAATCCACAAGAAATAGAATCTAATCTTGTTATTTGGTTATCTCTTTTAGGGATTATTGCTAATGGAATAAGTGTTTTGCTACTTAAAAAAGATGCAGATGTTAATATGAATATGCGAAGCGCTTATTTACATTTATTAACAGATATGATGGCAAGTGTTGCTGTGCTTATTGGTGGTTTGTTGATGAAGTTTTACCAAATGTTTTGGGTGGACAGCGCGTTAACATTAGCGATAGCATTGTATTTAATTTGGGTTGGTTACGATTTATTAAAAAATTCTTTTAAAGTATTAATGCTTTTTACTCCTGAAGATATTCAAGTGAAAGATATTGTAGAAGAACTTCAGCAATTAAAAGGCATAAAAAATGTGCATCATGTTCATATTTGGCAATTAAATGAAAACGAAATTCATCTCGAAGCTCATATAGATTTTAATGAAGATATATTGTTGTCACAGTTTGATATTATCTTAAAAAAGATTGAAGAATTATTGTTTCATAAATTCGATATTAACCATGTAAACTTACAACCAGAGTATGGTAAATGTGATAGTAAAGAAGTTATTGTTCAAGATTAAATGTTAGACATAAAAGTAAAATATTTTAAAGAACTCACTACTCAAGAATTGTATAGCATATTACAGTTGCGAAGCGATGTTTTTGTAGTGGAGCAAAATTGCGCGTATCAAGATATTGACGATAAAGACCAAAAGGCACTTCATGTTTTAGGATATAAAAATGAAACTTTAGTTGCTTATACGCGTCTTCTAAAATCAGGCGATTATTTTAAACAAGCAAGTATTAGTCGTGTTGTGGTTTCTAAAAATGAACGACAACACAAATTTGGCTACGATATTATGCTGGCTTCCATTAAGTCTATAAAAAAACACTATAAAGAAGAAATAATTATAGTATCGGCACAAACTTATTTAAAGAAATTTTATAACAACCTAAGGTTTGTAGAAACAGGAAAAGAATATCTTGAAGACGGAATTCCTCATATAGAAATGATTAAAGAAAAGTAATTAGTTCCTTTTGCTTGAAATATAAGTAACAAGAATCTCTACACGTCTATCAAATTTTGGGTCACCACCAAGTGGAAATTTTCTGCGCAACCCAACATACTTCATTCGTTTTTTAGAAACCCCTTTTTTAGCTAGAAATTTGTAAATATACTCTGCCCTAGCAAGAGAAAGATTCTGCTTTTTTGTTTTAGTATCTACAGCGTCTCGAGTATTTTTTGTACAACAAACATGACCTTGAATAGTAAAATATACTTTTTCTTTTTCAACTAAAATCTCTGCTATCTTTTCTAAGGTTTTTCTAGATTCAGGTATAATGTCGCTATATCCTGTTTTAAATAAAATGTTTTCTAACAGTATTTTGTTGCCAACCCTAAGTTCGCTATTTAAAATTTCTGTGACTTCTTTTTTCTCTATAACATTTTCAGGATTTGAGGTTTTAAAAAAAACCACAACCTCCACCTTTCTGTTCAAACCACGAACAATAATTACGTTTTCTGTGTTAATAATGTTTAGCAAAACCTCTCCTTTACCATCAACATTACTTATTAAAGACTCGTCTATATTGTTGCTTGAGAATATAAATTTAATAGCGTTTGCTCTTTTTTGAGAAAGAATAAGGTTGTACGCTTCACTTCCTATATCATCACAAAACCCATAAATTGAAATTTTTTCAACCTCACTGCTATCTAAATTTTTAATAAATTTAAGAAGTCTGTTTTGTTCTATTTCAGGAACTTCATATTTGTCCGTATCGAAATATATTTCATGT
>CAYRVY010000254.1:0-3953 GCA_964427695.1 uncultured Flavobacteriaceae bacterium | reverse complement strand
TATTCCAATAGTGGTTTAACATAACAATAGGCTCTTCAACTTCTTTAATACGTGAGTTTCTTTTGATTCCATCTTGCCAACCCCAATATTCATTATATTTTATTCCTTTTAAATCGAAAACCTCTTGAGTGTTTGGTGATGATTTTCCTCTTCGGTTTGGTGCATAAATTCCTGTAAAATTTAAACTATGTTTGTCGTTTATCTTCTTTTCTACTGAAGCAAAAAATGAATTAGAATCGTACAATGTTGCATCTTGATAGCCTTCATTTCCCCAACGCCTTCCTGCTGAAACAGTATAAGCCCAGCCACCATCAACAAGTCCTGAAGCATAAGACACCATTAGTCTATTTGTGTAGCTTCTGTTGGAAGAAGAATAGGTTACACGTCCACCTGATCTTGCTTGTGAAGCTCTTACATTAATATTAGAAGACCCTAAAATACCACCAAAATTATAAGCTGAAGGTGTTAATCCAGAAGTTAGTTCTTGGTTTCTTAAAACATCGTTTAATCCTCCCCAATTACTCCATTGTGGTCTCCCATTATAAAGTTTGTTCAATTCAATTCCGTTAATTAAAAGGGAGCCATTATCGGAGTCTAAACCTCTAACTCTAAAAAATGAAGGACTAAACTCAAATGCAGCAGTACGCTGAAAGATGTCTCTAGAAGATGATAGTAAGCCAGAAATATTATCTGAAGCACTTGTATCGTCATCAAGTTCATCGTCAGAGAGTGAAATAGTAAACAAATTTAATCTATCTGATACATCAAACTCAAGAGTCATATCTGTAATATTTACCGTTTGGCCTTCATTTACTACAATTGGATATCTTTTAGTAACATAGCCTTCTTTGGAAATTTTTAATACTTGCTCTCCTAAAGGTACATTACTAGAGAACACAAACTCACCAAAGCTATTTGTTTGTATAGTTTGCTGTGTTTCTTCTATTGTAATAGTAACATTCGGAATTAGCTCAAAAGAAATGGCGTCTTTTACACTTCCCTTTACAATAGTTTGTTGAGCAAACGCTGTAAGGATTGAGAAAATTCCGAATAAAAAAATAAATGAACTCTTTTTCATATTAGAAATTATAGTTAATTATCTGTTTTGTCTTAAATGAATAATTTAAGGCTAACAAATTTACATTATTAATATATACATTTGGCGTAAGGTTTGGTTAAGTATTAATTTAAGCATAATACTACTAATAATGAGAAAAGTACAGTTTTGGTTATTCCTTTTTTTTCTGCTCGTTCTTTTGAATGTAAATGCACAAGAAAAAAAGAAATTTAAAATACATACGATCGCTTTTTATAATTTAGAAAATTTGTTTGATACTATTAATGATGTTAACAAATTTGACGAGCGTAGTCCCATTATGGAGATAAAGGCAAATCGTGGAGAGGTTTACAAAAAGAAAGTGCATAATATGGCTCGGGTAATTGCAGATATTGGTTTGGATGTTACTAAAAACACACCTGCAATTATTGGCGTTTCTGAAATTGAAAACAGAGAAGTTCTTGAAGATGTAATTAACGACCCTTTACTTTTACATAAAGATTATGGCATTGTACATTTTCATTCACCAGATGCTCGTGGGATAGACGTGGGTTTATTATATCAAAAATCATTATTTACTCCAATATATACAAGCTCTCACGAACTTAAAATTTATAATGATAATACAAGAAAACGTGTTTATACAAGAGATCAATTATTAGTTAGTGGTAAACTGGAAGGCGAAATGATTCATATTATTGTTAGCCATTGGCCGTCCAGAAGTGGTGGTGAAGCACGAAGCAGACCAAAACGTATTGCTGCTGCTAAACTAAACAAGAGAATTATAGATTCGTTACAATCCATAGACCCTTATGCTAAAATTTTTACTATGGGAGATTTTAACGACGACCCAACCAATTCTAGCATGAAAGATGTTTTGAAGGCAAAAAAAAACAAAAAAGATGTTAGTCTTAAAGGTATTTATAACCCAATGGAAGCAATGTTTAAAAAAGGGTTAGGCTCTAATGCTTATAGAGATGCCTGGAGTTTATTCGATCAGATATTAATTACCAAACCACTGCTTGAAAAAGATTACTCTACTTTTCGATTTTATAAAGCAGGTATTTTTGATAAAAATTATTTAATTAATAAAAAAGGGCGTTGGAAAGGTTATCCATTTAGAAGCTTTGCTGATGGCGGTTTTACTAATGGGTTTAGCGATCATTTTCCTGTTTTTGTCTATGTAATTAAGGAGATTAAATAAAAGTTTACTGTAACTTTATAAAATGAGAAAGGCACTATTTTTAATATTAACATTAGTAAGTTATCAATCTATAATTGGGCAAACCAAAATTACTAAAGAAGCCGATGCGTTTTATAGAGAAGATCAATTTTATTTTGGGGTTACATACAATCTTTTAAGCAACTTACCCAAAGATATGTCACAAAATGGATTCTCAAGCGGCTTTCATTTAGGTTTTATAAGAGATATGCCAATTAATAAAAAAAGAACAATAGCTTTTGGTTTAGGCTTGGGTTATTCAGCTAATTCATTCAATCAGAATTTATTGATTTCTAAAGACACCCAAAGAGAATATAACTATGAGGTTATTGGCAACTCTTCGTTTTCTAAAAATAAATTTTCAATGCATCTTGTAGAAATTCCTTTCGAAATTAGATGGCGAACTTCTACAGCAAATGAATATAAGTTTTGGCGAATTTATACAGGAGTTAAGTTAGGATACGTTTTTGCTACAACATCAAAATTTAATGGGTCTTCGCAAGACATTAAACTCAATAATATTGATGATTTTGAAAAAATTCAGTATGGCTTAACTTTAAGTGTAGGTTACAACACTTTTAATGCCTATTTGTATTATGCTTTAAATCCAATATTTAAAAAAGAAGCAAAAATTAATAATGAGCCTATAAATCTTAAAGCCATTAAAATTGGACTTATATTTTATATATTATAACCAGTAGTTTACCAGTATTAATTGCGGAATCACTCCAACAAAAAACCCTATTATTAATTCAATATTAGTATGTGCATTTAGATGTAGTCTAGAGCTTGCAATAGCTCCTATAATAATAATAAACAAAGCTATTGTATTATTAATATTTATATTAAAATGAATACTTATTGCTATAAAAAATAGCAATACTCCTGCTGAAGCAACCATATGGATGCTAACTTTAAATTTTAAAATGGAAAGCATTAAACAAGCTAATGTGGACAGTAAAACTCCAATAAAAAAGTAGTATAGTTCAATAATTTCATTAAGTGGCAAAACGCGTTTAACTACAAAAAATATAATAATGCAATTTAAAATTAAAGGAGCAATCCGTTCTTTAGTTGTTTTTAAGTAAATGGTATTGACCCATCGTGTTTTTTTTAATACAAAAAAGAGCAATATTGGAAGGAGAATTGTAAGTAGTGCTAACGAAAATAATTTTGCCTTAATTATTGGTAATGGAACAAATCGAGGTGATATTAAAAAATAAAAAACAACACCTAAAAATGGCATAAGCAAAGGATGAAAAATATATGATATGCTTTTTAAAAGAGCGCTCATTTAAATTTGCTTTCTTAATCTAGCTACAGATATGTCAAGCTGTTCTCTATATTTAGCAATAGTTCGTCTTGCTATTGGATATCCCTTTTCTTTTAAGATTTTTGCTAATTTCTCGTCTGTTAATGGTTTATTCTTGTCTTCATTCTCAATTACGGTTTCTAATATTTTTTTAATTTCACGAGTTGAGACTTCTTCACCTTGGTCGTTAGTCATAGACTCACTAAAGAACTCTTTAATTAATTTTGTGCCATAAGGTGTATCTACATACTTGCTATTGGCAACTCTGGAAACAGTAGAAACATCCATATTAATTTTATCGGCAATGTCTTTTAAAATCATAGGTTTTAACTTAAGTTCGTCTCCTGTTAAAAAATAATCAT
>CAYRVY010000253.1:0-3976 GCA_964427695.1 uncultured Flavobacteriaceae bacterium | reverse complement strand
TTCATTTGAGATTTTGCTAATTTATAATCTGGATGCGATTTTAATCCTGGATAATAAACTTTACTAATCCATTCGTGTTGTTCTAAAAAATGAGCTATTTTTTTAGCTTTTTTATTTTGTGCTTTCACACGAATGCCTAATGTTTTCATACTACGCTCTAACATCCAAACTGTAAAATCGCTCAAGTTACCACCTAAATTTTTTGCAAGATCCCAAATAATATCAATATACTCTTGTGTTGTTGCTACTGCTCCTGCACTAATATCACTATGACCACCAAAAAATTTAGTAGCACTATGCAGAACAATATCAATACCAAAATCGATTGGTTTTTGTATTACTGGAGTTGCAAATGTATTATCGATTACTGAAATAATATTTTTTGATTTACAAAAGTCTGCAATAGCTTTAATATCTACAATTTTCATTAAAGGATTAGAAGGCGTTTCGATATAAATCATTTTTGTGTTTGACTGAATTACTTTTTTAAAATCAGAAACTTTCAATCCATCAGTAAATGTATATTCAATCTTGTATCTATCAAATTGTTCTTCTATTAAATTTCGTGTGCCTCCATATAAATCTTTCTGTAGCACAATATGATCTCCAGAACTTAAAAACGCCATTAAAGTTGTACTAATGGCTGCCATACCAGAACCAAATATTAAAGCGGCTTCACTATGTTCTAATGCGGCTATTTTTTTAGATAAATACTCTTGATTTGGCGTGTTAAAATAGCGTGGATAACGCTTTATATCTACATTTTCAAATTGATAAGATGTTGACAAATACATTGGTGAAATAGCTCCTTTAAATTGCTCATCTTTAATTTCGCCAATATGCGTACAAATGGTATTTAAGCCTAATTTTCCTTTTGCCATTTTTGAAGTTGTTTTTGTGTTCACTAAATTACAAAAACTTGATGTTAAAATTTTATTTGAATTTAGGATTTTTTTTATGTAGTTATCAATATTTTGCAGTGCAATTATTAAGAATGTCAAAAAAATATATACATCGCCATTTTATACTTCATAAACCTTTTGGTTATTTAAGCCAGTTTGTTAATAATCAAAACCGAAGAAAAAACAAAAGGCTATTAGGTGAGCTCTACAATTTTCCTGAAGGCTTAATGGCAATTGGTCGTTTGGATGAAACTTCGGAAGGCTTACTATTTTTAACAACTGACGGCAAAGTAAGTGAGTTAATTAGAAGTCGTAATATTGAAAAAGAATATTTTGTACAAGTAGATGGTATGGTTACAAATAAAGCTATAATTCAGCTTCAAAAAGGCGTTGAAATAGGTTTTGATGGAAAAAAATATATAACTAAATCTTGCAAAGTGCATTTTGTGAATTCTATAAGCCATTTACCATTGGCACAAAGGAAAGTTAGAGACGAGCGTCATGGTCCAAAAAGTTGGATTTCTATAACTATTACTGAAGGCAAATTTAGACAAATACGTAAGATGACTGCTGCTGTTGGGTTTCCAACATTGCGATTAGTTAGAGTTAGAATTGGAGACTTTCATTTAACAAACAAGTCTGGAGATGTTGTAGAGGTTGAAGCATTTTAGCAACATAATTCAATAGCCAAACAACTATTATTTTCCATTCAGTTTCACTTAAGCAAAAAGATAATTATTTAATTCTACTTAAATAAGCTTCAGCAGCAATATAGCCAAATCCAGCCCAATTTCCTTGCGCTATGAGTTGATTAAAGATAGTTGTTGCATGTTCGTTATTTTCATTATATGCATACCAATTTCCTAAACCAAAACGAATAGCTTCACTTGCTCCTAAAGAATCATTACTTGTTAATAGGTCTTCTGTAAGTTCTCCTTTATAAAATAGTAAGAGCTTATAATATGCCATGTTTTCAATAATGGTCATGCCTTCATGTATTGGCTTCAATATATTTTTTGCTTCATCATTCTTATTCATTTGTCGTAAAATCATGTACAACCAATGAGAAGTCGCCACAATCATATCATCATTTTTTGAAACTAATAAACATTCTTTAAATGCGGTTAGGGCATTCTCTAAATCGTCTTGTAAATAATAAGCTAATCCTAAATGATACCAGATATTAGTATGTAAAGTAGATACAGGAATATTTAATTTGTTCGGAATACCATCTGGTTCTACAACATCTTTTTTATTCTTAATTAAAGTAACTGCATTTTTAAAATCTTTAATAGCTAAATCTAATTGTCTAATGCTAATATAACGATGTCCACGATGTCTATAAAGCCTTGCATCTTCAGGAAATGTTTTAATTCCTTTGGTATAAATACCTATAGCTTTTTTATAATCTCCAAGATAAGCTGTACGTCGCCCAAACCAAATTATATTATCTGACGTAGGATTGCTAGAATAATTGCTTCTTGCTATTTTATAATTTGAAATGCGAACCGAATCTACTTTTGGATCTAATTGTTTTATAGTTAATTCTACACCTGAAAATGATGTTCCTTGAAGCGTATCTACTTGTACAGGTTCATTTATCGCTGTTTTAAGGTTTTGGTTGCAACTACTTAATATAGATATTGCAAAAATGAGAGTCAGTATTTTTTTCATTCTTAAATATAAGAATTCTGTTTAATATAGCATTTTAAGAAGCCTATTTTTTTGGAGTTAAAACTAATTTTTCCATTTTTTTTGTTGGTCTTTATTTAAAAAAGTCCATACAACAATGCGTGAAATTTTGTTTCCTAATTGCATTGGTATCGTTTTAATTTCTACTGCTTCTAATTTGTTTAACGAAGCATACATAGATTTTACATTTTCTTTTTTTGAAACTAATATTGAGTACCAAAAGCAGTTTGTTTTAAATAAAAAACTTTCATATAAATAGGTATGAACGAAGGCTTTTTCTCCTCCTTTGTAACACAGTTCATTGTGTTTACCACTAAAATTTTTAATTCTTTCTCCATTCTTTCCTAATCCTTTTAATTTTTTAGTTGTTGCTTGTAGCATTTCGGTTTCCGACTTAAAAAAAGGAGGATTACATATACTTACCGAAAATGTATCTGAAGGTTTTAAAATGCCTTTAAAAATTTGAGATGAATCATTTTGCAATCTTAACTCAATTTTGTCTTTAAGACTATTTTTATCTATGTTTAACTGTGCTTGTTCTAAAGAATTTGCATAAATATCTGTTGCTACAAAATGCCAATCATAAACTTTATGTCCTAACAGTGGATAGATGCAAGTTGCTCCAGTACCAATATCTAAAATATTAACATTACTGTTGATGCCATAAGATTTAAGTAGGTTTTCTAATTGATGAATGTATTCTACACGACCAGGAATTGGTGGACATAAATTAGCATCAGTAAACTCCCAATACTTAATATTATAATGTGTAAATAGTAATGCCTTATTTAAATTTTTAACCGCTTCTGGATTGGCAAAATCTATTGTTTTTGTTTGGTATTTATTTTCAAATACAAACTCTTTTAATTTTGGAAATACTTTACAAAGTTTAACAAAATTGTAACCAGACTTATGAATATTGTTTTTATGCATTTTTATTCTGCCTACCCTTCAACAGCACATTCTGCTCTTCCATTAATTCTGTAAGTTTCGATAAGAGTTCAATATCTTTTGGAGTTGCTATTGTAGTGTTTTTTGTGTCTTGTGCTTTATTGTGCAGGCGATTCATAAACTTAACCACAATAAAAATGGTGAAACCAATAATGATAAAATCTGTAAAGGCTTCCAATAATGCTCCATAACCAATAGCTACCTCATCATAAAGTAAAACACCATTTGCATCTAAAACTTCATTACGAAGTATTAAACGTTTATCTTGTAAGTTAATACCTCCAGATAGCAATGACAATGGTGGCAACAATACTTTTTTAACTAAAACGTCAATCACTTTATTAAAGGAAGCACCAATAATAATACCAATTGCCATATCCATCATATTGCCTTTTACTGCAAATTCTTTAAATTCTTTAAATAGTTTCATG
>CAYRVY010000252.1:0-3984 GCA_964427695.1 uncultured Flavobacteriaceae bacterium | reverse complement strand
TATGGTACTTTAGTCCATAGTGGTTTAGTTTTTAAAGGAATCGTTGAACCTGAAGGTTTCACTAATTTAGCAGGTTTTTACTGATTTTTTGTACTCTAAACTGTTATTGCCAATTGAATACTCTTCATTCACTTTTCACTTTAGGCTCTTATAACTTTAGCTCACTTTAAATACTAGATAGTTAGTAAGCCATCAAAAGTGTTTTACGAATTAATCAATTTCTTCGTAATCTACATATTCACCTACATTTTTATTTGAAGTTTTGGTTTGTTTAGGAGTTGTATCAATAGTTATTTCTCCTTCTTTTTGTTGTGGTTGCTGTTTGGTTTGCTGTTGATTAAATTGCTGACCGAAGCGCTGTTCTGCTTTTTTAGCAACAAAACGCAATAAAACAGGAGCAAAAAATCTTGATAAAACTTTTAATCCTAAATAAATCAGTATTATAACTAAAATAATTTTCATAAAAAACAATAAATGAAGCACATTATAATCTTCAAAAAATATTTTTTCAAAAATGGAATTGTTACAAGTTAAATAACGTTTAAAGGTCATAAAAAATTATTAAAATATCTATATTTGATGAATAACAAATTAACAATGAAACATCCATGATTAAATTTTTGTTTCTTAAGAGAATGATATTTTGGATGTTCCATGCGACCATTGAAAAACAATAACTATTTCTAAATGAAATCTATCAAACCCTATTTACCGCTATTTGTATGTCTTATTTTTTACACAAATGTTTTTAGCCAATACACCGAAGTTATCAATTCTAATCGTCCAGGAGCTTCCAGTAGCGCATTTGCTGTAGGCACTAATGTTATACAGTTTGAAGTTGGTCCTTATATTTTAAAAGAAGAGCATACACCACTTAATTATAAAGTGTCTGGCTTTGGTGTTGATTTTACTGCACGTTATGGTTTATTGTTATCTGAATTAGAAATTAATATTGAAGGAACTTACCAAAATGACACCTTTACAGATAACCGTTCTATAATTTCTGTTGAAAACAAACGCAGCAATTTTAAGTCTTTCACTGTAGGAGCAAAATATTTGGTTTATGATCCTCTTAAAAATGCTGAAGTAGATAAGCCCAATTTATATAGTTGGAAAGCTAATCGCGGTTTTAAATGGAAATCTTTAATTCCTGCTGTTGCTGTTTATGCAGGCGTAAATTATGACACAAAACACAATCCATACATTGCTCCAGGAGTTGAAGGCGTAAGCCCTAAAGTTATGATTGCAACACAAAACAACTTTGCTGGAGGCTGGGTTTTTGTAATGAATTTAATAAAAAACAGAATAGGTACAGACCAATCTGATTTTCAATATATCCTTACATTAACACATTCTTTTAATCCTAAATGGGTGGTTTTTGGAGAAGCTCATGGTATTAATAGCGATTTTTATGCAGACAATTTATTTAGATTTGGAGGTGCTTATTTAATGAGTAAAGATTTTCAGTTAGATACTGCCGTGACCTTTAACACCAAAGACACGCCTTCTGTTTTTAGTGTAAATTTTGGTGCATCTTATCGTTTTGATTTTCATCAAGATAAAGAGATTGACAACAATAGTGACGCCAAAGCTGAACGGAAACGAAAATATAGAGCTGCCAAAAATAAGAAGAAGAAATCTAAAAGGAAACAACAAGATTTTAATGATGGTGACTTAATGTAGAATTTATGATTACAGTAAAAGAAGTACATTCTAAAAAAGATTTAAAAGCGTTTGTAAAGTTTTCGTTTTCATTATATAAAGGTTCCAAATATTGGGTTCCACCAATAATAAGTCAAGAAATTAAAACCTTTAATAAAAAGATTAATCCTGTTTTTAACGATGCAGAAGCGAGGCTTTTTCTTGCCTATAAGGATAATATCATTGTTGGTCGAGTTGCGGCAATAATTAACTGGCTAGAAGTTAAAGGTCAAAACCAAAAAAAAATGAGGTTTGGCTGGTTTGATGTTATAGACGATATTAATGTTTCAAAGGCATTATTAGAAAAGGTTGGCGATATTGGTAAAGAGAATCAATTAGAATTTATGGAAGGTCCTGTTGGCTTTTCAAACCTTGACAAGGTTGGTGTTCTTACTTATGGGTTTGACCATATTGGCACTATGATAACTTGGTATAATCATCCTTATTATGCCTCACATTTTGAACAACTTGGGTTCAAAGTTGAAAAAGAGTATTTGGAAAATAAACATGCTTTTAAAGATATTACAAAAGAAAGTTTTGCTAGAGTACAAGAAATTATTAAAAAACGTTACCAATTAAAAGCATTGTACTTTGATAAAACAAAGGATGTCATGCCTTATGCTGATAAAATGTTTGATTTATTTAATGAAAGCTATTCTGTATTATCTTCATTTGTAGCGATTAACGATTTACAAAAGGAATATTTTAAAAAGAAATTTTTAAGTTTTATCAATCCTGAATATATCAAATTTGTAGTTGACAAAAATGATGATTTAGTAGCTTTTGGTATTGCAATGCCTTCCTATGCCGAAGCATTACAAAAAATGAATGGAAAATTATTTCCATTTGGAATAAAACATTTATTACATGCAAAAAAACACAGCAAAAAGGTTATACTTTATTTAATTGGTGTACATCCTGACTATCAAAACAAAGGAGTTAATGCTGTTGTTTTTAACGAGTTTCACGACACTTTTGAAAAAAGAGGTATTATTGAATGTGTAAGAACACCAGAATTAGTAGAAAATACTGCAATACACCAGCTATGGAAAAACTACAATCCTGTTACTCATAAAAAGCGTTGTACCTTTAGAAAAGAAATACACTAAACACTTTGGGCTAAAGTATCACAGGTTTAAAAGAATAAAATTCGTTTCAGTATCAAACTCATTTGGTTGTTATCTCACTCTCCTAATTCTGCAATAACTGCTGCTGATAATCTTTTATAGGTTCCGTTTTCTAATCGCTTTCTAATAGAAGAAAATGCATTTAAAGTTTCTTCTACATCTTCTAAAGTGTGAGTAGCTGTCGGAATCATTCTTAATAAAATTATACCTTTAGGTACAACAGGATATACTACAATAGAGCAGAAAATACCATAGTTTTCTCTTAAATCTCTTACTAATGCCATTGCTTCAGGAACACTTCCTTGCAAAAACACAGGAGTCACACAACTTTGTGTTGTACCAATATCAAAACCACGTTCTTTTAATCCAGATTGTAATGCATTAGCAATAGTCCAAAGATTCTCTTTCATTTCTGGTTTTGTTCGCAACATATCCAAACGTTTTAATGCACCAACGACTAATTGCATTTGTAGCGATTTGGCAAACATTTGAGAACGTAAATTATATTTTAAATAATCAATTATTTCTTTGTCGGCTGCTATAAAAGCTCCAGTTCCTGCCATAGCTTTTGCAAAAGTTGCAAAATACACATCAATATCGTCTTGTATTCCTTGCTCCTCACCTGCTCCAGCACCAGTTTTTCCTAAAGTTCCAAAGCCATGCGCATCATCTACAAGCAATCTGAAATTATAATCCTTTTTAAGTGCAACTATTTCTTTAAGTTTGCCTTGTTCTCCACGCATACCAAAAACACCTTCAGTAATCACTAAAATTCCACCACCAGTATGTGCGGCCATTTTAGTGGCTCTCTCCAAGTTTTTCTCTAAACTCTCAATATCATTGTGCCTATATGTAAATCGTTTTCCCATGTGCAAACGCACACCATCAATAATACATGCATGAGCATCTACATCGTAAACAATAATATCGTTTTTAGTAACCAAAGCATCAATAGTGGAAACCATGCCTTGGTAACCAAAGTTTAATAAATAGGATGCTTCTTTACTAACAAACTCGGCAAGTTCATCTTGTAACTGTTCATGAAGTGAGGTATGACCAGACATCATACGAGCTCCCATTGGATAAGCTGAGCCATATTCTATTCCAGCTTCGGCATCAACTTTACGAATTTCTGGATGATTAGCTAATCCTAAAT
>CAYRVY010000251.1:0-3986 GCA_964427695.1 uncultured Flavobacteriaceae bacterium | reverse complement strand
TAATATTACCATCTTCTGGTAATCCATTTTCGTATTGTTTTCTTCCATCCTTTAATATGTCTTCTGAAATGTTTCCAAGGTTAAATGTTAATTTCCCTCCAGGATTTGACAGGTTATCTAGAAAAGGATCTTGTAGCCAAAACTCAATATACTCTACGTTAGATTGTTCAAAATCGGTTGATGTTAGTTGTCTTGTTATTCCAGCCCAAGCATTTTGAGGAATTGTAATTCCGTTTTCTGAACCTGGTCTAAAGTTATAAGGTCCTCTTTGGGTTGGATAATACGCTAAATCTAGCGTGTTAATAATGGTTGTTTGACCTTGCACTAAATCTCTTTGCGGAAAAATTTCATCTATAAAAACACGTCTTGTATATAAATCTGAAATATCATCATCGCTCATTCCGCCAGGTCTCTGGCTGCTATAAAATATTGGATCTACTGTGTACCAGTTTAAATGTGCTCGATCGTAGCCGTTTTCTATACCATTAGCATCTTCATTAGCATCAATTCCAAGCCCTATTGGACGACTAGATAAAAACCAAGCTTGTGGAGATAAAAGGTTTATTGCGTTTTGAGTGCCTTCAAAATCATCAATATAAGATGTCGCTTTACCAGCAAAATCTGAACCTTTAGGTGAACCAGGAAGCAGATAAGCAAATTCCCCTCTCACAGATAAATTTGAAGGAACATCAGTATCTATGTTTGGTAGCTTATTTGCCAAACGGGTTAAAAAAGGCACTTCGGTTGAAAAATTACCGTTAATTCCGAATATTGAATTGTTTATAGGTTCGGTTCCTAAATTTGCTTTTTGAGTAATTGGTCTTTCATTTAAGTTTAAGAATGTCGCTCCTAAAACAAAATTTTCGTTAAATTGATGTTCTACATTTAAACCTGTAAATCGTTTTGTTTGCTGTCCGAATACGGCATTGTTTTCTACCGACACTTGTATTGGTGTATTTGAAGCTTGTAAGGCTGGATCTAATATTTGAACAGTTCCTAATTGGTAATTTACTGTATAATCTACTCCTTCTATTAAAACCCTTCCTCCTGCAGTTACTTTAACTGATCCTCTTGGCACATTAAATGCTCCTATAGGAATTCCAGAGCTTCCTAAAGATTTATAATGCCCTTTTATTTGAAACTTATTCTTTTCACCATCTTCTAAAGCTGATGTTTTAGTTTCTTTATAAAGCGTTCTATAAACGTATTTTTTTTGATTTGCATTATAATCGGTAGAAACGTTTTCATCTCCTTCATAATTTTCACTTATATTTAATCTTAACTTCTCGAATAAATAATTACCAAAAGGCTCCACATTAGTAAAAATAATTTTTCCGTTTTGTTGAATTACTGTAATGCCAGAAACAAAATCGAAAAAACCGTCGCCATTTGTTTGCGGATCGTTATTAAAATTTAATTTGTCTAAATTAAAAAACCGCAATAATGGTGTTTCTTCTATAGCATCTTGATTAGGTGCTGGTGTTGGAAATGGTGTGCCATCTACTGGAGTAATAAAGTTTAAAGGTGACGTTTCAGTATAGAAAATGTTTAATTTAAAATCTTCTTGACTTAACTGAAAAGAGCCTGTGTTATAGATGTTTTTCATCATTAAATCCCAAATCGGCTCATCAACATCAGTAACTGTACTTTTAAGCATTTTAAGCACTAGACTTTTAGTGTTAATAATTGGATTTCCAGTATTAATATCTTCGGTTACAGTTGTTGCATCAATACCATCGTTTGCAAATTCACCAACTTGAAATACTTGATTGCCAACAGTAAACTGAAATGCTACTGCTAAAATTTCATCATTTTGCAAACGTTGATTTAAAGAAATATAACCTAATTGCGTGTTTAATGTATATTCGTTGCCTTGTATTAATTTTCTAGCATTCTCCAATTTACCATAATCGAATCCCTCATTTACTCCAGGAACCAAAATTCCTGCCTGTACTGTTGCGACATCTCTTATTGCTTCTGTAATTTGAGATCCTGCTCCACCTATGTTTGTTGGATCGTAAGCATTATTAGGGTTGTCTGGAAATGCATTTGGATCTGGATTTAATATATTAACCGCCGAACCAACAATATTAGTTTCTCCTAAATCCTGAAGCGCTACAATATTTCTTACATTATCGGTTTGGGTAGTACGATTGGTTACCCAAACTTCTATACGTGTTATTTGCAACCCTTGATTATTTATATAAGGGTACGTCTCTAAAGATTTATCGTAATTATTTCTAAAGTATTGCGACAGGAAAAAATGTCGATTTTCGTCGTAATCCAATCCAAAAAAATCAAATTCCTCAAGAGTACCTCCACCTTGAGAGACAACAGTACGTGTTTCTGATTGTTGTTCAGAAAATATCCCAGTAATTTTTGTTTTTCCAAATTTCAGTTCGGTTTTTACTCCAAATAAGCTTTGTGCTCCAGATATTAAAGAACTGTTTAAAGGCATACTAACATTACCAACTTCAATTTTTTGAAGAATATCATCTTCGGTTGGTGTGTATTCTAACTTGAATAAATTTTGAAAATCGAAAGTAGATTGTGTGTCGTAGTTAGTCGTTATTTGTAGCCGCGTCCCAACTTTACCGAGTAAACTTAAACTGATTCGCTGATCGAAATCGAAAGTAAAATTACTTCTGTTTCTGGGTGAAAATAAAGGATTGTCTTGTTTGGTAAATAAAACGCCCAAGTCCATTTCTACTGATCCTTGAGGTATAAGTTCAATAGTATTGCCTCCAAAAACACTTTCAAAAAAATTGGAGTTTACATATAGCTCTGGGATAAGATTTTTTTGTAATGCTTCAGAACCTTCTTTCTTGCCATCAAAAGCATCAATTTTTTGTTTGTAATACTTCCTTAAATTTTCTTGACTTATCAACTTTAGATATTCAGCAGGTGACAATATTAAAGGATATTTAATATTAAAACTCCCTATACTTTCAGTATAAATATATCTATCAGTAATTGGGTCGTATGTATATTTAGATACAATACTATTAGGATTAGGCAATAATAAGTTGCCAAAAGAAAATCCTGTTTTTATTGAATCTTGAGCTGTTGTGGTTTGTGTTTGTTGCGCAAAATTTATTGCGCAAAATAACAACATAAGACAAGTAAGCACATATCGTATGACAGATTTATAAAATGTGTGATTGGTTATTCTCAATATTAATTATAATTTTTTTAAAGCTTCTTTTATTATAGTTTCAACATTTGCATCCTGATTTGTAGCTATTATTTTATCTACAACGCGATCGGATTGTTTTTTAGTAAAACCAAGAACTTCTAAAGCAGATAACGCTTCTTCTTTATTAGTATTGCTCTGCGAAATTGAACCTTCATCTATATCGTAAACCTTTAAAACTTTATCTTTTAATTCTATTATTACACGTTGTATTAATGCTACATCTTCTATAGCAATTCCTTCTCTAACTTGTTTTGGTGTTAAAGAAGATAACATCGTGCGTGCAATATTAGTTCCTATACCACTTACCGAAATTAATAACCGAAAAATTTCTCGTTCCGATAATGAAGAAAAACCATATAATGTATGCGAATCTTCTTTTACGTGTAAATGCGTAAAGAGTTTTAAATTTTCTTGATTGGGAATTTGAGAATATGTATGTAAAGAAATATTTAAATGATAACCAACTCCGTTACAATCTATCACAACATTAGTAGGATTTTTTTCAATAAGTTTCCCTTGAATATGTGTAATCATTAATTACGATTTGTTATCGTTTCAAATGTAATAAAATTATTATATATAATGATGAGATAATTTAAGGGAAACTATGAAGTTATAACATCTATTTTTTTTCTCTTTTCTGTTTCTTTTGCGCGTCGATTACTGCAATTGCAGTCATATTTACAATTTCATCTACACTAGCATCTAATTGTAAAATATGAACAGGCTTTTTCATTCCCATCATAATAGGTCCAATATTTTCGGCTTGGTTGAGTTCTTTTAGTAGTTT